>NZ_JBPETA010000041.1:0-22851 GCF_051710365.1 Symbiopectobacterium sp.
GCACGCCAATGGCAACATTACTTGATGGTAAACGGGTCTGGGCAGAAAAAAATCTGAACCAGATTTAATCTGACAGACACCTGTATAAATAACCGGTAACTGTCAGATCAGGTCTGAGCTAGTACAACTAAGCCATTATCCAGTATCGCAGCGCCTGACGTTGCGACGCGCGTTCCCGCGCAAGTGGGAACGCACTTCCCTTAAGCTAGCCCATCAGGGCTGAAAAGGCTGGCGCTGAAACTGATCGTGTTCGCACTTCGGACAACGAGGCAGCACTTCCGGCGTATAGAATGCCAAATGGTGATGGCAGTTTTCACACACCAAATTACCCAGCCCGACGACTTCGCTACTGTGGTAAACGCCGTGATGGCTGACATCTTTAAACCGCGCCCGCCATTCCAACTGGGTTTTATCCGTGATATCCACCAGCTCTTGCCACAGGCTCTCCTTGATAACACGCAGAAAGACGCTATCGGATAAATCCTCGTCCTGGCTATCCGTGTAACGCTGAGCAAATTCGGCCAAATCGCGCTCTACGGACTGAATAATATCTTCGCGTTCGCGGTGGGTGAGATCTTCGCTGTCGTGCAAGCTCTCCCGGGCGTGTTGGAGCATCTGAGTCAGATCGCGTTCACCGGCGCTTAAACGCGTCATGATGGAAGACATCAGCGCACGATAATGCCGGGCTTTCTTGTTCATGGTGCCTCCTGAATACGCGGATTGGTTAACATTGGCGGGGCAATGACGATACCTCTGTAGCTATCCCTCTCTATTTTAGACGGTTTTAAGCACTATTCTTACTCATTGCCTCTCTTTACCCCACTTTTTGCCAACTTTGCCGCTTGCACGCATAAATCAGCGCTTAAGGCATAGAGACGGTTGTTGCCAGCGTTGCTTATCAGCTATGCTATGCGGATCATTATGATGAATCGGAACACGCTACGGGTGTAGCGCTTCTTTACTAAATAGGACCCCTGGCAGCCATGCAAGAGCAATACCGCCCAGAAGAGATAGAAACTCGCGTCCAGCTTCACTGGCAAGAAAACAAAACGTTTAAAGTGACCGAAGAGCCCGGCAAGGAAAAGTACTACTGCCTTTCCATGCTCCCCTACCCTTCTGGCCGCCTACACATGGGGCACGTACGTAATTACACCATCGGTGACGTTATTTCCCGCTACCAACGCATGTTGGGGAAAAACGTCCTGCAACCGATCGGGTGGGACGCCTTTGGCCTGCCGGCGGAAGGTGCAGCGGTAAAAAACAACACCGCACCTGCCCCTTGGACCTATGCCAACATCGATTACATGAAAAACCAGTTGAAGCTGCTGGGCTTTGGCTATGACTGGGATCGTGAAGTCGCCACCTGCAAACCCGATTATTATCGCTGGGAACAATGGTTCTTCACCAAGCTGTATGAAAAAGGTCTGGTCTACAAGAAGACCTCGGCGGTGAACTGGTGCCCGAACGATCAGACGGTGCTGGCCAACGAACAGGTTATTGATGGCTGCTGCTGGCGCTGTGACAGCAAAGTGGAGCGTAAAGAGATTCCGCAGTGGTTTATCAAAATCACCGATTACGCCGATCAACTGCTCAACGATCTGGACACGCTGGAAAGCTGGCCGGAGCAGGTCAAAACCATGCAGCGCAACTGGATTGGCCGTTCGGAAGGGGTGGAAATCACCTTTGACGTAGCAGACAGCGCTGACAAGCTGACCGTTTACACCACGCGTCCGGATACCTTTATCGGTGCTACCTATGTCGCCATTGCCGCCGCACATCCGCTGGCGCTGCGCGCCGCCGCCACTAACCCGGCGTTGACCGCGTTTATCGATGAATGCCGTAACACCAAGGTTGCCGAAGCAGATATGGCGACCATGGAGAAAAAGGGCATGGCGACGGGCCTGTTCGTGGTGCATCCACTGACCGGCGAAAAACTGCCAGTGTGGGCGGCCAACTTCGTGCTGATGGATTACGGCACTGGCGCGGTGATGGCCGTTCCGGGCCACGACCAGCGCGACTGGGAATTTGCTACTAAATATCAGTTGACGATCAAACCCGTTATCCTGAACCTGGACGGCAGAGAACCCGATATCTCTGCGCAAGCCATGACCGAGAAAGGCGCACTGTTCAACTCAGGCGAATTCAGCGGTCTGGATCACGAGGCGGGCTTTAACGCCATTGCTGACAAGCTGGTCGCACTCGGCGTAGGCGCACGCAAAGTCAACTATCGCCTGCGCGATTGGGGCGTTTCCCGTCAGCGTTACTGGGGGGCGCCGATCCCGATGGTGACGTTGGAAGATGGCGCCGTTATCCCAACACCGGAAGATCAACTGCCAGTGATTCTGCCGGAAGACGTGGTCATGGATGGCATTACCAGCTTTATCAAAGCCGATCCCAACTGGGCGAAAACCACCGTTAACGGTCAGCCTGCGCTGCGTGAAACCGATACCTTCGATACCTTTATGGAATCCTCCTGGTACTACGCGCGCTACACCTGTCCGCAATACGATCAGGGTATGCTCGATCCGGCTGCGGCCAACTACTGGCTGCCGGTCGATCAATACGTGGGCGGTATCGAACACGCCATCATGCACCTGATGTATTTCCGCTTCTTCCACAAGTTGATGCGTGATGCTGGCCTGGTCACCTCCGATGAACCCGCCAAGCGCCTGTTGTGTCAGGGTATGGTGTTGGCTGATGCCTTCTACTACACCGGCAACAGCGGCGAACGTATCTGGGTATCACCGTCTGACGTCACCGTGGAACGCGATGACAAAGGACGCATCCTGAAAGCCTTCGATTCAGAAGGCCGCGAACTGGTGTACGCCGGGATGAGCAAGATGTCGAAATCGAAGAACAACGGTATCGACCCGCAGGTGATGGTAGAGAAATACGGTGCCGACACCGTGCGTCTGTTTATGATGTTCGCCTCTCCGGCAGAAATGACGCTGGAATGGCAGGAATCAGGGGTTGAAGGGGCTAACCGCTTCCTCAAGCGTGTGTGGAAACAGGTTTACGACCACACAGAAAAAGGCGCTACCGGTGCACTGGATGTGACCGCGCTGACCGAAGATCAGAAAGCACTGCGTCGCGACCTGCACAAAACCATCGCTAAAGTCACCGATGATGTTGGTCGTCGTCAGACGTTCAACACCGCTATCGCCGCTGTGATGGAACTGATGAACAAGCTGGCAAAAGCGCCGCAAGAGAGCGAGCAGGATCGCGCACTGACTCAGGAAGCAATGCTGGCCGTGGTGCGTATGCTGTACCCGTTCACACCGCACGCCAGCTTCACGCTGTGGCAGGCGCTGGGCGGCAATGGCGATATCGACACGGCCCCGTGGCCTGTTGCCGATGAAGATGCCATGGTGGAAGACTCCAAACTGGTCGTGGTGCAAGTGAACGGCAAGGTGCGCGGCAGAATTACGGTTGCTGCCGATGTCACGCAGGAGCAGGTTCAGGCGCGTGCCGCACAGGAACATCTGGTGGCAAAATACCTGGAAGGCGTTACAGTACGTAAAGTCATTTACGTTCCGGGCAAACTGCTTAACCTGGTTGTAGGTTAATCCAAGGAGGCACTGTGCGACATCGTTTATTCACGTTGTTGCTGGGGTTGGCGGTGCTGGTCACCGCCGGCTGCGGTTTTCATCTGCGTGGCACCACACAACTGCCCAGCGAATTGAAGGTATTAACGCTGACCAGTAACGATCCTTTTGGTCCGTTAACCCAAGCCATTCGCGATCAGCTACGTGCCAGTGATGTAAGAATCGAGGAAGACGCCGCGCGTCAGGATATCGCATCCCTGCGTATTCTCGGCTCCACGGAAGCCAGAGACACTGTCTCTATTTTCCAGGATGGGACCACCGCAGAGTACCAGTTGGTGCTGACCGTTCAGGCGCAGGTGCTGCTGCCGGGTGAAGATATTTATCCACTCTCGGTCACGGTGTTCCGCACCTTCTTTGATAACCCGCTCGCCGCGTTGGCAAAAGACGCCGAGCAGGACATCATACGTAAGGAGATGCGCCGTCAGGCTGCCGAGCAGTTAGTGCGTAAACTGGTGACCATCAACGGCAGTGATGAGGTGAAAAACCGCCAGCAACGTGCCACCGCCATCAGCGTTAACAACGGGCGTTCATGATCCGTATCTATCCGGAACAGCTTGCCGCGCAGCTCAATGAAGGGCTGCGCGCTTGCTATCTGCTGTTTGGCAACGACCCACTGTTGTTGCAGGAAAGCCTGGATATGCTGCGCCATCGCGCGCGTGAGCAGGGTTTCACCGAGCATTTCAGTTTCACACTAGATCAAAGCACCGATTGGGATGCTATTTTCAGCGTATGTCAGGCACTCAGCCTGTTCGCTTCACGGCAAAGTCTGCTGCTGCAACTGCCGGAAAACGGCCCCAACGCCGCCATGGCAGAAAATCTGGTCAAACTGGCTGGACTGCTGCATCAGGACGTATTGCCTATTCTACGCGGCAGCAAACTCACCAAAGCGCAAGAAAACAGCGCCTGGTATAAAGCACTGTCGCAGCATGGCGTGATCATCAACTGTTTAACACCGGAACAGGCGCAATTACCGCGCTGGGTGGCACAACGCGCCAAGCAACGCAAACTGCAACTGGATGATGCCGCCACGCAACTGCTGTGTTACTGCTATGAAGGCAATCTTCTGGCGTTGATGCAGGCGCTGGAACGTTTGTCACTGCTCTATCCTGACGGCAAGCTCACGCTGCCACGCGTTGAGCAGGCGGTAAACGATGCCGCGCACTTCACGCCCTTTCACTGGCTGGATGCCGTGCTGGCAGGCAAAAGCAAACGCGCCTGGCATGTGTTGCAACAGTTACAAGCAGAAGACAGCGAACCTGTGATCCTGCTGCGCACGCTGCAACGTGAGCTGACGCTGTTGGTGACCTTGCAGCGCAACATGGCGACAACACCGTTACGCACCCTGTTCGATCAGCATAAGGTGTGGCAAAACCGACGCACACTGCTCACTCAGGCACTCCAACGGCTCAATGGACGTCAGTTGCAGCAGGCCATGCACCTGCTGACGCGATTGGAATTGACGCTAAAACAGGGTTATGGCCAATCCATCTGGCCAGAAATGCAAACGCTGACGCTGTTATTGTGCGGCAAGGCGCTTGCGCCAGGTATGGTCAACGCCGATGAATAGCGCTACTCCCGCTGAACTGATCGCCTACTTCGGCGGCACCTTTGATCCCGTTCATTATGGGCATTTACGTCCAGTCACCGCGTTGGCGGATGAAATAGGCGTAACACGCATCACGTTGATGCCCAATAACGTACCGCCTCACCGCGAACAACCTGAAGCCACCGCGCAACAGCGCAAACGCATGGTGGAACTCGCCATCGCCGAGACGCCGTTATTCAGCGTGGATGACCGTGAATTGCAGCGCATCACGCCGTCTTACACCATTGATACCATGGAGATGATCCGCGCAGAAATGGGCGATAACATTCCGTTGGCCTTTATTATCGGCCAGGATTCGCTGCTTACATTACACGCCTGGCACCGTGGGCAAGACCTGCTCAAGGTGTGTCATCTGTTGGTCTGCGCACGCCCAGGTTACCGCACCACGTTGGACACGCCAGAACAGCAGGCGTGGCTGGAAGCGCACAGCGCTGAAAATGCCGCAGCTCTCCACACGCAGCCGCACGGATTGATCTATTTGGCGCACACGCCGCTGGTCACCGTCTCTGCCACGGATATTCGCCAGCGCCGTCAGAAGGGTGAACCCTGCGACGATTTGGTTCCCCCTGCCGTGCTGCATTTTATGGATGCTCACGACTTATACCGTTAACCCGCTTCCCACATACCACTCTCTCACCGGGCATGCTATACTCCGCCGCTGGTTTTTCAGTCCGGTAAAAAACGGTAAAGCGCGTTGTCTACGCCGCCAAATGGGTCGTTAATACCCTGAAACACCTGCGGTGCGTCACGCATGAACACGCAACCCTTTTTACCCCGCCGGAGCACATTTCTCCGGTTGAACCGCCAGGCAGGAGGAACCTTTGCAAGGCCAAGCACTCCAAGATTTTGTTATTGATAAAATAGATGATTTAAAAGGCCAGGATATCGTTGCGCTGAACGTGCGTGGCAAATCCAGCATTACCGACTGCATGATTATCTGCACCGGTACATCCAGCCGCCACGTTTCGTCTATCGCCGACCATGTGGTACAAGCCTCACGCGCTGCCGGAATGATCCCACTGGGTGTTGAAGGTGAGCAGGGCGCTGACTGGGTGGTTGTCGATCTCGGTGATGTGATGGTGCACGTGATGCAGGAAGAGAGCCGTCACCTGTACGAACTGGAAAAGCTGTGGAGCTAGCATGAGGCTGCAACTGGTCGCCGTTGGCACCAAAATGCCGGACTGGGTGCAGACAGGTTTTTCGGATTATCTGCGACGTTTTCCCAAAGACATGCCCTTCGAGCTCACGGAGATCCCTGCTGGTAAACGGGGAAAGAATGCGGATATCAAACGCATTCTCGAGCGCGAAGGAGAACTGATGCTGGCGGCAGTGGGGAAAGGTAACCGTATTGTGACACTGGATATTCCCGGTACGCCGTGGGAAACGCCGCAGCTTGCCAGCCAGTTGGAACGCTGGAAACAGGACGGGCGCGATGTCAGCCTGCTGATTGGCGGCCCGGAAGGGCTGGCCCCCGCTTGCAAAGCGGCGGCGGAGCAAAGCTGGTCGCTGTCACCGTTAACGCTGCCGCACCCGTTGGTGCGCGTATTGGTGGCCGAGAGCCTGTATCGGGCCTGGAGCATCACCACCAATCACCCTTACCATAGAGAGTAAGACTGTACGATGAAACACACGAAATAGTTGCCGGATGAAAACAGAACATAAACCCTTTCGTGATTATTCGGCGGAATCCGCCCTTTTCGTACGTCGTGCTTTAGTGGCGTTCATCGGTATTTTGCTGCTTTCCGGCGTGCTGGTGACCAATCTGTACCATTTGCAAGTGGTGCGCGTTGATGACTACCGTACACTCTCAAACGCAAACCGCATTAAGCTGGTGCCCATCGTGCCCAGCCGCGGCATCATTTACGATCGCAACGGCATTCCACTGGCACTCAACCGTACCATTTACCAGTTGGAACTGGTGCCGGACAAAGTTGATAACCTGCAAGATACGCTGGCTGCTCTAAAACCCATCGTCAATCTCACTGATGATGATCTGGAAAACTTCGAGAAAGAACGTAAACGCTCACGCCGCTTCACCTCCATTCCGGTCAAAACCGCCTTAAGCGACGTTGATGTCGCCCGTTTTGCTGTCAACCAGTACCGTTTTCCCGGCGTGGAAGTCAAAGGCTATCAACGCCGCTATTACCCATATGGCTCTGCCCTCACCCATGTCCTCGGATACGTATCAAAAATCAACGATAAAGACGTAGAGCGACTGAGTAAGGAAAAAAAAATTGCCGATTACGCCGCCACGCGCGACATCGGAAAACTGGGCATTGAGCGCTATTACGAAGATATTCTGCACGGTAAACCCGGTTATGAAGAGGTGGAAGTCAATAACCGTGGTCGCGTCATCCGTCAACTGCACGAGCAGCCGCCGCAAGCGGGTCAGGACATCTATCTCACCATCGATCTCAACCTGCAAATCTACGTTGAAAAACTGCTGGAAGGCAGTCGGGCAGCGGTGGTGATTATCGATCCACGCGATGGTGGCCTGCGCGCGCTGGTTTCCACCCCGAGCTACGATCCCAACCTGTTCGTTGATGGCATCTCAAGCAAAGACTATCGCGCACTGCTTAATGACCCTAACAAACCGTTGATCAACCGCGCCACCCAGGGGCTGTATCCTCCGGCGTCGACGGTGAAACCCTATATTGCCGCTTCTGCGTTAAGCGCCAATGTGATAATCCCCACCACCTCGCTGTTCGATCCCGGTTGGTGGCAATTACCGGGCTCAGAAAAACGGTTCCGCGACTGGAAAAAATGGGGCCATGGCCGTTTGAACGTGACCAAATCGCTGGAAGAATCTGCGGATACCTTCTTTTATCAGGTCGCTTATGACATGGGTATCGATCGCCTGGCAGAATGGATGAACAAGTTCGGCTACGGTGAATACACCGGTATCGATCTGGCGGAAGAGCGTTCCGGCAATATGCCCACGCGCGAATGGAAGCAAAAACGCTTCAAACGTCCTTGGTATCAAGGAGACACCATTCCGGTTGGCATTGGTCAAGGCTACTGGATTGCCACGCCGATTCAAATGGCGAAAGCACTGACGACGCTTATCAACGATGGTAACGTGAAAACACCGCACCTGCTTTATAGCGCTCGCAATAGCGGCGTCATCGTACCTTATCGTCAGCAAGAAGTATCACGACTTAGCGATGTGCGTGCCAGCTATTGGGAAATCGCCAAAGACGGGATGTACGGGGTTGCTAACCGTCAGAACGGCACTGCGCATAAATTTTTTGCCGATGCGCCCTATAAGATTGCAGCAAAAACCGGTACTGCGCAGGTGTTTGGCCTGAAAGAAAATGAAACCTACAATGCGCATAAAATCGCCGAACACCTGCGTGACCACAAACTGTTGACGGCATTTGCCCCCTATAACAACCCCAAAATTGCCATCTCAATCGTTTTAGAGAATGGCGGTGCAGGCCCTGCTATCAGCGCCTTGGTACGCCAGATGCTCGACCACATTATGCTGGGCGATAACAACACCGAATTGCCCGATGCGCCACCCGGCGCACCCGGTTCTGAAAGCGAGTAACCGCCGCCATGACTGAAAGCCAACAAAAAAGGTCGATTTGGACCAAGATGCATATCGACCTGCCCTTCCTGCTCTGTATTCTGGCGCTGCTGGGGTACAGCTTATTCGTGATGTGGAGCGCCAGCGGCCAGGATATCGGCATGATGGAGCGTAAAGCGGCACAGATAGCCATTGGCCTTACCGTGATGATCGCCATGGCGCAAATTCCGCCGCGCGTCTACGAAGGCTGGGCACCCTATCTCTATATCGTCTGTGTCATTCTGTTGATCATGGTGGATGTGTTCGGCCAGATCAGTAAAGGCGCACAGCGCTGGCTTGATCTTGGCTTTGTCCGTTTTCAGCCGTCAGAAATTGCCAAAATTGCCGTGCCGTTGATGGTAGCGCGCTTTATCAACCGTGATATGTGCCCACCGTCGCTGAAAAACACCGGGATCGCCCTAGTATTAATCTTTTTGCCGACCCTGCTGGTAGCGGCGCAACCCGATCTGGGCACGTCGATTCTGGTCGCGGCATCTGGCCTGTTTGTGCTTTTTCTCGCGGGCATGAGCTGGCGACTGATCGCCGTGGCGCTGGTGTTGCTTGCAGCGTTTATTCCCGTGCTCTGGTTCTTTCTGATGCACGATTACCAACGCGCCCGCGTGATGATGCTGCTCGATCCGGAAAGCGATCCGCTGGGGGCGGGCTACCATATTATTCAATCCAAGATTGCTATCGGCTCCGGGGGCTTGTCAGGTAAAGGCTGGCTACAAGGCACCCAGTCACAGCTTGAATTCCTGCCCGAACGCCATACCGACTTTATTTTTGCCGTATTGGCAGAGGAGTTGGGGTTGATTGGTGTGCTGGTTCTGATCGCCATGTATCTGTTTGTCATCATGCGCGGTCTGGTAATTGCCGCCAATGCCCAAACCTCGTTTGGCCGGGTGATGGTCGGCGGCTTGATTCTCATTCTGTTTGTCTATGTTTTTGTTAACATCGGTATGGTGAGCGGCATATTGCCCGTGGTCGGGGTGCCGCTCCCGCTTATCAGTTACGGCGGCTCGGCGTTGGTGGTGTTGATGGCAGGGTTTGGCATTGTGATGTCAATCCACACGCACCGTAAGATGCTCTCGAAAAACTTATAAAGTGAGGTAAACACATGCGTAAGGACTGGCTTTGGGTCGGCATCGTCACCTTGATGCTTGCAGCCTGTACCACCACGGAAGCCCCGCGCGCGCCGATTACGCCGACCCCGGCTTATAATGGTCCGGTGGAAGAGATTGGCGGAGCCGAGCCGCGCTATGAGCCCTATAATCCGAGCACGTTGCAGGATTACACCATCAAGGGAAAAACCTACAAGGTGATCCAGAACGCGCAGAACTTCTCCGAGGTCGGTCTGGCAACCTGGTACGGCGCTGAAGCCAACGGGAATCGTACCTCTACCGGCGAAATCTTCGATCCCAACGCCATTACTGCTGCGCACCCCACGCTGCCATTACCCAGCTATGTCCGCGTGACAAACCTGAGCAACGGCCGCCGTCTGGTGGTTCGTGTGAACGATCGCGGCCCGTATACGCCGGGCAGAATCATCGATCTGTCCAAGGCGGCTGGCGATCGTCTCAATATATCCAACAATACCAAAGTGAAAGTTGAAGCGATCGTGGTCGCGCCGGATGGCACGTTCTCCGGGCCAGGCACTATTGGGACAACCGTCGCCAAACAGAGTTTTGCCCTACCCGATCGCCCGAACCTCGGTGCCAGAGGATTGGGTACGCCCATGATGGAAACCAGCGCGCCGACAGCCATCGCCAGCAGGCCCGTCAGTAACAGCGCTCTCGGTGTGCAAAATAACAGCGACATGCCAGCCAGCAGCACCAGTGCGCGCCCAAGCGGATTTCTGGGTGCTCCTACCGCCCTGCGTTCTGGCGTATTGGAAGATACCCATGCCGCTACGCCTGTGACCAGCGCGCCAGCAACCACAGCAGCGCGCCCGCTTGCCGTGACGCCCGCAGCGACACCGATTGGCAACAGTAACGGACGCTATCTGGTTCAGGTTGGGGCGCTAAGCGACCCACAGCGTGCGCAAACCTGGCTGAAAAGCCTGAGTGAACGCTTCCACGTGACGGGAAAAGTGACGCCCAGCAACGGGTTGTATCGCGTTCAGCTTGGCCCTTT
Source organism: Symbiopectobacterium sp. (assembly GCF_051710365.1). Classification (NCBI taxonomy): domain Bacteria; kingdom Pseudomonadati; phylum Pseudomonadota; class Gammaproteobacteria; order Enterobacterales; family Enterobacteriaceae; genus Symbiopectobacterium; species Symbiopectobacterium sp. The sequence goes on from NZ_JBPETA010000041.1 coordinate 10,913, forward strand.
TCAAAACCGCCAACAGGCCACTGACCTTCAGCAGCGTTTGGCAACAGAAGCGCAGCAGCACGCCTTTGTCACGGCGGCAGACGCGCAATAATCCTCTCGCGCCCCTGTCCGCCGCCTGTTAACGTGCGGGCATGGGGTTGTTACGCCATTCTGCTTTAGCAAAATCACGTAACGGAATGTCTGGTGCCGCGCTATGGCGCATCTGCTATAGTACGGCTCGTTTTTTAACTTCACTCCACGGATGTTGTAGTTCCAATCATGAATATTGTTATCACGTCTCGTTTCACCTTAGGTACAGCGCTGGGCACGCTGCTTGCCGTCAGCGTTGCCACAACGGCCCATGCGGAAGACGTCAATCTCAAGACGATGATCCCCGGCGTACCACAAATCGACGCCGAGTCGTACATCCTGATTGATTACAACTCTGGCAAAGTGTTGGCAGAAATGAATGCCGATGCGCGCCGCGATCCCGCAAGTCTGACCAAAATGATGACCAGTTATGTTATCGGTCAGGCGCTGAAATCCGGCAAGATCACCCAGAATGACATCGTAACCGTCGGCAAAGATGCCTGGGCAACCGGCAACCCGACCTTTCAGGGCTCGTCGCTGATGTTCCTGAAACCGGGCGATCGCGTACCGGTTTCACAACTCAGCCGCGGCATCATTCTCCAATCAGGTAATGATGCTTGCGTTGCGATGGCTGATTATGTGGCGGGTAGCCAGGATGCCTTCGTTAGCCTGATGAACAACTATGTGAAAGCATTGGGTTTGCAGAACACCAATTTCCAGACCGTGCACGGCCTGGATGCGCCGGGGCAACACAGCTCCGCGCGTGATATGGCGCTTATTGGCCAGGCGTTGATTCGCGATGTGCCAGACGAGTACGCCATTTATAAAGAAAGAGAGTTCACCTTTAACAACATCAAACAGACCAACCGTAATGGCCTGTTGTGGGACAGCAGCCTGGCCGTGGACGGCATCAAAACCGGCCACACCAATGCGGCAGGTTACAATCTGGTTGCCTCGGCCACTGAAGGTCAAATGCGCTTGATCTCGGTAGTGATGGGCGGACGCACCTTCAAAGGTCGTGAAACCGAGAGCAAAAAGCTGCTCACCTGGGGTTTCCGTTTCTTTGAAACCGTTGCACCGCTGAAAGCCGGCAAAGAGTTTGCGTCTGAGCCCGTCTGGTTCGGTGATAGCGACAGAGTTTCCCTGAGCGTGGAAAAAGATGCCTACCTCACCATTCCGCGCGGTCGGATGAAAGATCTGAAAGCCAGCTACGTGCTCAATAACACGGAACTGCACGCACCGCTGAGCAAGAACCAGGTGGTTGGCACCATCAACTTCCAACTTGATGGCAAAACCATTGAACAACGTCCGCTGGTCGTGATGAATGAAGTCAAAGAAGGTGGCATCTTTGGCCGTCTGTTTGACTACATTCGCCTGATGTTCCATCGCTGGTTGGGCTAAGCCCTTGGGTTAACCATTTTTGGCCCCATATTCAGAGATGATTACTCCCGCTGCGGCGGGAGTTATACTTTATGTTGAACCAAACGCTATTGAACAGCGACGATCAGCATGGGCACCGATCCATCTGGAGAACACATGAAAACCAAACTCAACGAACTGCTCGAATTTCCCTGCTCATTCACCTACCGGGTGATGGGACACGCGCAGCCAGAATTGGTAGACCGCGTTGTCGAAGTGGTGCAACGCCATGCGCCGGGCGACTATAGCCCGCAGGTCAAACCGAGTAGCAAAGGCAATTACCATTCGGTTTCCATCACCATTACCGCCACGCACATTGAGCAAGTCGAGACGCTCTATGAAGAGCTGGGCGCTATCGATATCGTGCGCGTCGTGCTGTAAGGGCATGACGCCTGCCCGACCGGATAATCTCGGGAAAATGTGTTTCAGTGCTGTTCGCTGGCGCTTCCCGCGACTATAATCGGCTCCATTGTTTTCCTTAACCTGAAGATCACGATGTTGCTACAGGATAAGATCATCGTACGTCAGCTTGGCGTACAACCTTATGAGCTAGTCTCATTGGCGATGCATCAGTTTACCGATTTGCGTGACACACAGAGCGCGGATGAGCTTTGGTTGGTGCAGCACCCTCCCGTTTTTACCCAAGGTCAGGCAGGCAAGGCAGAGCATCTGCTCACTACCGGCGATATTCCAGTGATTCAAAGCGATCGCGGCGGTCAGGTGACCTATCATGGGCCGGGCCAGCAAGTGATGTATGTGCTGGTGGATTTAAAACGCCAAAAAGTGGGCGTGCGGGAACTGGTCACCGCCATTGAAAATACGGTGGTCGGTACACTGGCACAGTTCGGTATCACCGCTCATGCCCGCGCTGATGCGCCGGGTGTGTATGTGCAGGAATCCAAAATATGTTCACTCGGGCTACGCATTCGCAAAGGCTGCTCTTTCCATGGGCTGGCACTCAACATCAATATGGACCTGACACCGTTCCTGCGTATTAACCCGTGCGGCTATGCGGGCGTGGTGATGACGCAGGTCAGCCAGCACGTACCCGGCGTGGAAGTGGCAGATGTCGCCCCGCTATTGGTAGCGACCTTTATGCAACAACTTGGCTACACGCAACAATCGGCGCTGGTATGGGATTGGGCCACTCAGGGTGCGCCCGTACCGCGCAGTATATCGGCGTGAAATGGTGCCATTGGGTTTATGCCTATCGGTGCCAAATCACATTCCGTTTACATTATTTATGCATTTGTGCGACGTAAAGGCTGAATGTCAGACAGCAAAGATGGTATAATTTTTTATAGTTTTTAAAAAAAAGTTTAATTAGAAACATAATCCATTGAATCATAGAACTTAAATCATGATTCAACCTGTGATTCAGAACTGGAACCTGGCTATCATGAGTAAACCGATTCAGATGGAACGCGGCGTTAAATACCGCGATGCAGACAAAATGGCACTCATCCCGGTACGCACCGTCGTCACTGAGCGGCAGGAGCTACTGCGTAAACCTGAATGGATGAAAATCAAGTTACCTGCCGATTCCAGCCGTATTCAGGGCATCAAGGCGGCCATGCGCAAAAACGGCCTGCATTCTGTCTGTGAAGAAGCCTCCTGCCCGAATCTGGCCGAATGTTTCAACCACGGTACAGCAACCTTCATGATTCTGGGTGCCATTTGTACCCGCCGCTGTCCGTTCTGCGACGTGGCACACGGCCGCCCGGTAACGCCCGATGCCAATGAGCCAGAGAAACTGGCGCAGACCATCCATGACATGGGGTTGCGCTACGTGGTTATCACCTCCGTAGACCGGGATGACCTACGTGACGGCGGCGCACAGCACTTCGCTGACTGCATCGCCGCTATCCGCCGTAAAAACCCACATATTCGCATTGAGACGCTGGTACCCGATTTCCGCGGCCGTATGGATAAGGCGCTGGATATCCTGAACGTGACGTCGCCGGATGTGTTCAACCACAACCTGGAAAACGTACCGCGCCTTTACCGTCAGGTACGCCCTGGTGCCAACTATGAATGGTCATTGAAGCTGCTTGAGAACTTTAAAGCCTCTCACCCTGAAATTCCGACTAAATCCGGCCTGATGGTTGGGTTGGGGGAAACCAATGCAGAGATTGTTGAAGTAATGCGTGACCTGCGCCGCCACGGCGTCACCATGTTGACGTTAGGGCAATACTTGCAGCCTAGCCGTCATCACCTGCCAGTGAAACGCTATGTGAGTCCGGAAGAGTTCGATGAAATGAAAGCCGAGGCAATGGCGATGGGCTTTACCCACGCAGCCTGCGGCCCGTTCGTGCGTTCGTCGTATCACGCCGACCTGCAAGCGAAAGGCATTGAGGTTAAGTAAGCACGTCGAGTGTAACAATATTTAGTTACACATTGGCCCTATCAATGGCGTACTTATCGCAAAAGGACGGCCATCCACCTCCGTCATTCCCGCGCATGCGGGAATCTCGTGCAGAAAAGACACGTCTATTCTCGCAGAGAGCCCCGGCTTGCGCCGAGGATGACAAGGCGTAAAGTGACGTTGCCTGCACGCTGAAGGGCGGCCAACAGGCCGCCCTTTTTCATTAAGACGATCAGTCCTTGTTATGACGAATTTCACCGGCAGGTGCTGCATCATCCCCTGCGGTGGTCGGTTTCACTGACTGATCGTCATTCATCGCTTTCTTGAACCCTTTGATTGCTGCACCCAAGTCGCCGCCCAGCGAGCGCAGTTTATTGGTGCCGAACAGCAATACGATCAGCGCGGCAATCACCAACAGTTTGGCAATGCTAATACCTTCCATCACACACCTACCTGATTACGAATACTGGAATACCAGCGAATAAAAACGATATTTCTTATTTATGCTTGCGACAGCGCGAACACAAAATCCATTTGTAACAAAATTAGACCCTACTGTTGATACGCCTATTGCCAGTGCTTGAATCCAGATACCTATATACCCTAAATAATTCGAGTTGCAGGAAGGCGGCAAGTGAGTGACAAATTTGTCTGGAACAAATTTGAACAGCGCTTGCGCTGACCCGCAGGGTGAACCTCAGGGATGAGGTTCATTCATCCCGATGAGCTTACTCAAGTAAGTGATTCGGGTGACAAATCTGCCGGAAGCAGATTTGAACGCTGCGTGCGTCGGCCTCGGAAGAGGTGAGGCACAGGGATGGGCCGAATAACGAGTGCCGCCAACGCATCTGCAACTTGAAGTATGACGGGTATAGCCGCTACACTGTTTTTGTCACATGGAGATGGCATTCCTCCCTAACCGCCCTTTGGGCTGATGATGCCTACGTACGCCTCAGAGCAGGCGCGTAGGGATCTGCCCGCTCTGAATCACTTTCAACGTAAAATAATGCACAACACGAGGTCATTATGTGGATGATGTTTCTTGCCGTGTTTATCGGCGGCGGAGCGGGAAGCGTTGCCCGGTGGGCATTGGGAATGCGCTATAACACCACAGCGGTGTCAGTACTGCCTGTGGGTACGCTGATGGCAAACCTGATCGGGGCTTTTGTCATCGGTGGTGCCCTCGCCTATTTTGCCCGTCATGCGGAGTTACCGCCACATTGGAAACTGCTGATAACGACCGGGCTGTGTGGCGGATTAACCACATTTTCCACCTTTTCGGCGGAGACGTTTCTGTTTATCAATCAGGGCCAGCTCTCAGCGGCTGCCATCAACATTCTGTGTAATCTGGCAGGCTCACTGCTCATGACTGCGCTGGCATTCGCACTGGTCAACTGGCTGGTATCCTGACAACAGGATAAAAAAAACCCGCCATAAGGCGGGTTTTCAAAAAATCGGTATTATTAAATAGCGATAACGTTAGCCGCAGATGGGCCTTTAGCACCGTCAGTGATTTCAAACTCTACGCGCTGACCTTCAGCCAGAGTTTTGAAGCCATTGCTCATGATTGCAGAGAAGTGTACGAATACATCTTTGCTGCCGTCTTCCGGAGTGATGAAACCAAAACCTTTGGACTCATTGAACCACTTAACGCTACCTTTAATCTTAGACATCAAACTTACCTTTAACATGAATGAAAGACACAAAATGTGTGTCCGGTACAGTACAGCAATTAGTAACGCATTTGTCCAGTTGAACTTGGATAAAAAGTGATGAAAATCGCTAAATATGCGCTCCGATTTACAAATAGTTTGAAATGAGACACCTTTGTTACCGTTTTCTCCCCACACATTGTGTCGGGCAACCGCAAATGACCCACAGGATAAACGAACAATGAAAACCCTTGGATTGATCGGTGGCATGAGTTGGGAATCCACCGTGCCCTACTACCACCTTATTAACGAACGCGTTCAACAGCGTCTGGGAGGTTTGCACTCAGCAAAACTGATACTGCACAGCGTAGATTTTCATGATATCGAGCAACTCCAGGCACAAGGCGCATGGGAGCAGGCCGCACAGCGGCTTTCTGAAATCGCCCTCGGGCTACGTCAGGCAGGCACAGAAGCGATCGTCATCTGCACCAACACCATGCACAAGGTGGCCGACCAGGTAGAAAGCGCCAGTCAATTACCGGTATTGCATATCGCCGATGCCACTGCCGACAGTCTGAAACAGCGTAACATGACGCGCGTCGGCTTATTGGGTACTCGCTATACCATGGAGCAGGATTTCTACCGTGGTCGCTTACGAGAGCGCCACGGCATTGATGTCATCATTCCGCAACCCGATCAGCGAGACGAGATCAATCGTGTCATTTACGACGAGTTATGCCGCGGCGTATTGCTCGACCGTTCACGGGAAGCATTTAGCATCATTATCGATAGGCTTGCCCTGCAAGGTGCTGAAGGAGTGATTCTCGGCTGCACCGAAATTCCCCTTTTAATCCATCAATCTGATACAAAAATTCCTCTTTTTGATACCAGCTATCTGCACGCCATTGCTGCGGCAGATTATGCATTAGAAAATAACTAATTGATATGTATTAATAAATAGTGTAATCATTGTTTTAAATCACAATTTCCTGAGTAAAACACTCAAGATTTCCTCATTTTATCCATGAAAAAAGGCAGTCAGAACGTTCTGACTGCCTTTGCATTGGGTGGAATGTTGTTCCTGGTTCTGTACTCAAATCTATCAATGGGAAAAACTAGGTAACCGATAATTATTTTTTACGTAGCATTTCTTCAATGAAGTCTTTCCAGTGACGCACTTCTACTTCTATCATCATGTCCCCTTGGTGATTAACTGCGACCAGTATACGCCCACTTTTTAACCAGCGAAACGTTTTCCTGTCTAATAAAAAGCGAACAAGATCCCATTCTGAGCAGATTGCATTGGTGGATCTCCCCGCCATTTTTCGGCATGCTGACACATTCACCTGCCGCCTTAATGGCCTCCCGATGAGAAAGGACTGTTATCACCATGACGCTGATGATGTACGGTATCAAAAACTGCGATACCATCAAAAAAGCACGACACTGGCTGGAAGCGCATCAGATTGCCTATCAGTTTCATGATTACCGTGTCGATGGGTTGGAGCATGCGCAGTTAACCGCTTTTATCCGTCTTACCGGTGATTGGCAACCGTTGCTCAATACGCGCGGGACCACCTGGCGTCAGTTAAGCGACGCCGAGCGCGCCGCCGTCATCGATGTCGAAAGCGCCATTACGCTGCTGTTGGCCCATCCAGCTTTGATCAAACGCCCGCTGCTGGTGAGCGAGGAGCGCGCCCTGTTAGGCTTCAATGCCGAAAGTTATCACGCCTTTACCGCGGAGAAAGAGTGAGATGTCCTGCCCCGTTTTAGAACTTGCACAACAATTGATTAAACGCCCATCGCTCAGCCCGCGCGATGAAGGGTGTCAGGCACTGCTGATTGAACGTCTGAAAGCGGTGGGTTTTTCCATTGAAAAAATGGATTTCGGCGATACCGAGAATTTCTGGGCATGGCGCGGTGAAGGCAAAACGCTGGCGTTTGCCGGGCATACTGATGTGGTTCCGAGCGGTGATGCCAGCCACTGGCAGCACCCACCGTTTGAACCCACCCTGCGCGATGGTTTTTTGTATGGACGTGGCGCAGCAGACATGAAAGGGTCAGTTGCAGCCATGGTGGTGGCCGCCGAGCGGTTTGTACAGGCGAACCCCCATCATCAGGGCCGCCTGGCGTTTCTGATCACCTCAGATGAAGAAGCCAGTGCGGTGAACGGCACGGTGAAGGTGGTCGAGGCGTTGATGGCACGTAATGAGCGCTTGGATTACTGTCTGGTGGGCGAACCCTCCAGCACCAGCAAACTGGGCGACGTGGTGAAAAACGGGCGTCGTGGCTCTATCACCGCCAATCTGACGGTACACGGGGTACAAGGCCACGTGGCCTATCCGCATCTGGCCGACAACCCGGTACATCGCGCCATGGAAGCCCTGAATGAATTGGTGGGCACCGAATGGGATCAGGGTAATGCCTTTTTTCCTCCCACCAGCATGCAAATTGCCAATATCAATGCGGGCACTGGCAGCAATAACGTGATCCCCGGCGAGCTGTTTGTGCAGTTTAATTTCCGCTTCAGCACCGAGTTGACGGACGACGTGATTAAAGCGCGCGTCGCCGCTCTGCTGGATCGCCATCAGCTTAACTACACGCTGAACTGGAACCTCTCTGGCCAACCATTTTTAACACCTCCTGGGGATCTGGTCGATGCCGTAGTGACCGCCGTTGAGCATTACAGCGAAATCACCCCAGAGTTGCTGACCAATGGCGGTACGTCGGATGGGCGCTTTATCGCGCAGATGGGCGCGCAGGTGGTAGAACTTGGCCCGGTAAACGCCACCATCCATAAAGTGGACGAATGCGTCAGCGCCGCGGATCTGCAATTACTGAGCCGTATTTATCAACGCATTATGGAGCAGCTCATCGCATGATGACGCACGCTATGCTCACGGGGAAAACCCGTGAGCACCTTGTCCCGCTCGGTGAGGCGCACAGCCTGCAACCGGCCGCTCTCAACGCCTTTACGGGCTTACAGCAGGCGGCTGCGCGTGATGGCTTTCAGTTACAGCCCGCCAGCACCTTTCGTGACTTTGCCCGCCAGCGCCACATCTGGAATCAAAAATACAACGGCGAGCGCCCGTTGCTGGATAAAAACAGCCAGCCGCTGGTAGCAGCAGCGCTTTCCGTGGCGGAACGCTGTGCCGCGATATTGCGCTGGTCTGCCCTGCCGGGCGCTAGCCGCCATCACTGGGGCACCGAGCTTGATATCTACGATCCGTCACGCCTGCCTCGAGGGGCTCGTCTGCAACTGGAGCCGTGGGAATATGAGGCGGGCGGCTATTTCGCTGAACTGAACGACTGGCTTACTGTGCGTATGGCGCAGTTCGATTTTTACCGACCTTTTGCCCACGATCGCGGCGGCGTTGCTGTGGAACCCTGGCACATCAGCTACCAGCCCTTGTCCAGACCGGCGGCGCAACAGTTGACACCAGAGGTTATTCTGGAAGCCTGGCAACATGAAGATATCGCGGGGAATGCCTGGCTACGCCCGCATCTGCCTGATATTTTTTCCCGCTTTATCATGAATATCGATGAGGATTGAACATGTCCTGGCTGGCTGACTACTGGTGGGTGATTCTGATTATTCTGGTTGGTATGGTGATTAACGGCATGAAAGAACTGAGCCGCCTCGACCATAAACGCTTTCTCAAGAATAAACCGGAACTGCCTCCGCACAGAGACAACAACGCCGAGTGGGATAAAGAAGATGACTGGCCGGAGAAAAAACCCTGATGCGTTTCTCTTCCAGCCAGTTGCCTGCGAACCATTTTTGAACCAATAGTCAGGGCGCTGAGCGCGGAGTGAAACTCTCCGCTTTTTCCAGCAGAAATTCATAGAACTCTTTGGCACACTGCGACAACTGTCGCTCTTTGTCGGTCATCAGATAGATGCCGCGCTGTAGCGACAGATCGCGAAACGGCACAATCGCGATATCCTTGTGCTGAAACTGAAACAGCGTCAGACCGGTCACAATGCTCACACCATAGTTGGCTGCGACCAGCCCCATCATGGTGGTCAGTTGGCGCACTTCAAGCACGTAGTTAAAGCTGTGCGGTGCCATTAGTTGATCGGTGTACTTGACGGATGCTGGTCCCTTGAGAGAAGCCCACAAAGGCGTGCTGCGCCACTTCGGCAACGTCAACGCTCTGGCGCTGTGCCAGAGGGTGATTGCGGTGGCAAATCAGGAAAAACTCATCGGCAAACAGCATTCGGGAACTGAACGTGCCCGGAGAAGGCTGACCTGCGGTTAATGCCAGATCCGCGCGTCCGTCCAGAATGGCTTTCAGGCAGCGATCCCACTGCGTATCCAACAACTCAACCTTGATATCAGGATGTGCACGATGGTGCTGTGCCAGCACCTGCGGCAACCATTCCACCGCCATTGAGGGCAACACCGCCAATACAATTTTGGTCACGTATTCAATGAGTGTATTGCTACATAGTCTGGCATGCAAAAAAGGTGTTTAAAACCAGCCTGAATGCATGAAGAGAACATAGAGCATGAATACTATTTTTATTGCGGAGCAACACATTGAATACGTGACCATTTATTGGAATTACCGTTAAAAGCCGATCTTGCCATTATTCAGGCAAGCATCGCCGACACCCGTGGAAATCTGATTTATCACCTTACCGCCCGTAATTTTAATCCTCTGATAGCACTTGCCGCAGACAACGTTGTGGCGCAATGCGAACAGGTTATTCCTGTCAGCCAATTAGCGCCGGAATGCATTGTGACGCCTGCTGCACTGGTCGATCACCTTTATGTTGGAGAAAAATAATGGACGCTAAATCAATTATTGCTCGCCGCGTCGCGCTGGAGTTAAACGACGGCGACGTTGTGAATTTAGGGATTGGTCTGCCGACTCAGGTAGCCAACTACGTACCCGAAGCCATTGAAGTGACCTTCCAATCGGAAAACGGCTTTCTCGGTTTAGGTGCCATTACTGAAATCGATACCAATCTGGTTAACGCTGGTGGACAACCCTGCGGCATGGTGCCCGGCGCTGCGATGTTTGACAGCGCCTTCTCGTTCGCGCTGATCCGCGGTGGGCACGTCGATGTGTGCGTACTCGGCGGTTTACAGGTTGACGAACATGCCAACCTCGCCAACTGGGTGGTGCCCGGCATGGGCGGTGCCATGGATCTGGTGGTCGGTGCTAAAAAGGTGATCATTGCGCTGGAACACTGCGCCAAAAACGGTGCCCCCAAACTGCTGCATGAATGTACCTACCCACTTACCGCCGCCAACAAAGTCAGCATGGTGGTCACCGAACTGGCGGTATTTGAATTTATCGACCGGCAGATGGTGCTGCGCGAAATCAGCCCGGATATCACCCTCGACGAACTGCGCCAGAAGACAGAAGCCAACTTCATTGTCTCCGACGACCTGCAACCGTTAAAAGTCCACTAAGGAGACTCTGATGAACACACAAGATTCCGTTGTGATTGTAAGTGCCAAACGAACCGCGATCGGTAAATTCGCAGGCAGTCTGGCTACTACTTCCGCCGTTGAACTGGCAAGCGCCACGATTAAAGATAGCCTGTCATCCCTGCCGCAAGGCCTGAAGATTGATGAAGTGATGCTGGGCAATGTGCTGAGCGCCGGTTTGGGCCAAAACCCGGCTCACCAGGCGGGTCAGGCTGCCGGGCTCGGCATTGAAACCCCTGCCTTTACTGTCAGCAAAGTGTGCGGATCCGGCCTGAAGGCAGTGGCGCTCGGTGCACAATCCATCGTTGCGGGCGACAATCAGGTCTGTATCGCGGGCGGTATGGAAAACATGAGTGCAGCTCCTTACCTGCTGGAGAAAGCGCGTCAGGGTTACCGCATGGGCGATGGCAAATTAATCGATTCCATGATCAAAGACGGTCTGTGGTGCGCCTTCAATGACTACCATATGGGGATCACCGCCGAGAACATCGCCAAGCAGTACGGCTTTACGCGGGAAGATCAGGATGCTGTCGCTTTCGCGTCGCAGCAAAAAGCTGCCGCCGCGCAGGCCAGCGGTCGCTTTGAGGCTGAGATCACCCCGATTGCACTGCGCGTGAAAAAAGAGACGCGTATCTTCAATCAGGATGAGTTCGTGCGTGCCGATACCACGCTGGATTCACTGGGTAAACTGCACCCAGCTTTCCTGCCAGACGGCACCGTCACTGCGGGCAATGCCTCGGGAATTAACGATGCGGCAGCAACTCTGGTGCTGATGCGGGAATCCGAAGCTCGTCAGCAGGGTATCACGCCGCTGGCACGCATTCGCAGTTGGGCTTCAGCCGGTGTTCCGAGCGAAGTGATGGGATTAGGTGTATTAGTCGCGACTTGATCTGACACTGGACCTTGCAAGGTTGAGAGTTACCGGTTTTGATATGGGTGTCCAATCCTTATACAAAACACGAGGTAACTCTCATGATTCATACTAACAATC
>NZ_JBPETA010000042.1:0-22104 GCF_051710365.1 Symbiopectobacterium sp.
CTTTGACCTTAAAGGAAGCCAAGAAGGCCTCTGCCAACATTGGGGCGGAACTGCTAAGCCCTATGTCTGAAGGCTATCATGGCCGCTGGCAGGCTGCTGACTATGGTGGTATCCCCCAACGCTGGCCAGCGTGATGCCGTGTAACCGCTCGGCAACCCGGATGGCGGCTGACTATCTGGTGTCACACGGGCATCGCGATATCCTGTTTTTGACCCATCCCGGTCGGCGAACCATTGAACAACGGCATGAGGGCTGGCAGGAGTCGATGCGTTATTTTCAACTGCCCTGCTCCGAGCAGCAGGTGATCAGCGTGACCGATTGGCTTCCCGAACTGGCTGAGCAGGCGGTGGTAGCGTGGTTTCGCGAAAAAAAACGTACCTGCACGGCGATCCTGTGTGCCAATGACTCTTTGGCGTTAGGGGCCATTAACGGGTTACAGCGCTTAGGTCTGGATGTGCCGGGGGATATCTCAGTAGTGGGGATGAACGATTTGCCACAGGCCGAGTTTGCGTCGCCGCCGCTGACCACGGTGCACTTGCCAGTGCAGGAAATCGGCGTTATTGCGCTGGAGTTGTTGCAGGACATCATTGCTGGCAACGTGACGATCCCGCGGCGTATAGAGCTGGCGTGTGCCATGGTCGAGCGTCAGTCAGTGGCAGTGTTACACGCATCATGAGGGCATTCGCCCTCATGATTCGGTATAGCGCGTGTTACGCGGTTATTTGAATTTCGCCCGTTCCATCGTGGGGATCAGCAGCAGGTACATCACGCCCCAGGCGACCAGATAGGCCACGGAGCTGATGGCGAACAGCGCCCAATAATTACCTGATGCTTCGAGTACGGCACCGATCACCGTGGAGAAAATCACGCTGCCGATCATGCCAAAGGTGCTGCCGATGCCGACGACCGAACCCACCGCCGCGTTGGGGAACAGATCGGACACTGACGTCAGCAGGTTTGCTGACCAGCCCTGGTGTGCAGCAGCAGCCAACCCGACGAGGGCAACGGCCAGCCACAGGCTTTCCACCTGCGTCGCGGCAAAAATCGGTATGACCGCACAGGCGCAAATCAACATGGTGGTTTTGCGAGCTTTCGCCGCGCTGAATCCCATATTCATCAGCTTGCCGGGCAACCAGCCTGCGCCCAGACTGCCGCCAATGGCAAACAGATAGATCATGATCAACGGCACACCCAATCCGGCCATATTGATATCACGGGTTTCGTTCAGCCATTTTGGCAGCCAGAATAGGAAGAACCACCAGATGGGATCGGTCAGCATCTTGCCCAGCGCAAAGGCCCAGAGTTGACGGTAGCGCAGCAGGTGCGTCCATTTGATGGATTCCACGCTGACGTGCTCTTCTTTGTCCTGACGGATCCAGGCCAGTTCCTCGGCAGAGGCTTTATCTTGCGGTTTGCCAAACAGGAAAAACCACGGGATAAGCCAGACAAAACCCACCGCCCCAAGAATCAGAAACGCCCCGTGCCAGCCGTAATGAATGGCGATAAACGGAATCAAGGCGGGAGAGACAACGACGCCAAGGTTAACGGAACGGCAGGTAAACGCCATCAACACCGACACCGTGAAAGAACTGGTCGGGATCGGTAAAGGCTTCCAACGGCGCGTTCCAGGTCAGGGACAACATATAATTCCGCCCTTGCAGCAGACCGCCGGAGCCGTATTTTTTGCTGGCGTCTGAGCGGGTGCGGCCATCGCTGGCATACAGCGATCCGTGACCGTGAGTAAACACCTCATCGACGTATTTCTTCAGGATCCACGGTACGTCCATCCACCATCCCGGCATTTGATAAATGACGGTGTCTGCCCACAAAAAGCGCTGTACCTCTTCGTCCAGATTGTAGCTCTGATCGACGTGAGTCACCTGTACGTTATGGCCCTGTTCGCTGAGCAAGGTGGCGGCAAAATCCGCGAGCGTGTTGTTCAATTGGCCCTTGGAGTGACCAAAGGATTTGCTGGCGTTGATCAGCAGAATGTTTTGCATGGTGACGATGATCCCGATTGCTTAATGAAAGTAAGGCAGTGTAGTGCGCAGGCTTAGGATGAAAAACGGGTGTAATCGCACAACACTCTTGACTGGCAGTCAATAAATCAAGGATTTTATGCCCCGTGAGTCAGGCAACCAATAAGTAAAAAGGGCAGTAAAACCAACGTATCGGCTTTCCTGCCCTGACAAGGACGCGTTTTGCGTTTATCTCACTTCACGCAATAAACACGCTGATTAGAAATCGACGCTCATGCCCAATTGGAAGGTGCGTCCCGGTGCAATGGACAACTGCTGATCGTAATAATGTGCGTTATTGGGATCGGTATTGGTCGGTGCCTCAATGTTGCGGCTGTTCTGGTAATCCCAATATTTACGGTCAGTCAGGTTGTAGATACCGCCGTTGACGCGCACGTTTTTGGTAATGCGATAGTACGCGGTCAAATCCACCAAACCATAGCCCGGCATGTGCATAAAGGTGTAATTGTCGGAGCCAAGAACATTACCGTTGCCCACGCGTTTACGGCCTGCGGCATAATCGGCGGTTTTTCCTTTGGTAAAGGTGGTGATCAACGCAGCGCCATAGGTGTTGCTCGGATCGTCATAGGCCAGCCCAACCACGGCTTTTTGTGGCGTGACGGTGTCGAGATTGACGTAGCGGTCACCGGAGGCGCTGGATTTCGAGGCACCCTGGGTATAGCCGTAAGCCAGACGGGCGCTGAACCCTTTGGCCTGTTCAAACCAGGTGCCCAGTTCGAAACGTGCACTCAGCTCGCCACCGTAGATATAGGCTTTATCGCGGTTTTCGGTGAGATAGAGGGTACTGATGGTGTTTGGCAGATTGGCAAACAGGTCGGGATTTCCTGCACGGCGATAGTAGCCATTGGCGATAAAGTTTTTGTAATCGTTATAGAACGCGGCAGCGCTAAGCGTTACCCCTTCCACAATACGGCCTTTCAGCCCCAGCTCATAGTTATCGCTGGTTTCGGTTTTCAGATTAGGATCGCCGATCGTGGCATAAGAGCTTGAGGTGCCCATATAACCCAAGGACCAGGCACCATACAGTTGTCCGGCGTTCGGGAACTGAGCGCCGCGCTTATACTGCACATAGGCCAGCAGATCCGGTTTCAGATTGTACTAGAAGGTCAGCGCAGGCAAGATCTGTCCATCGGCATTGGTGCCGTACATATTGGCAGTGTTATTTGCCGTTACGTTGCCATTAGTATTGGTAAACAAGTTATCGGTATTTTCTGGCTTGGCGTGCTGCCAGGCGAAACGCACCGCAGGGATCACTGAGAAATCGCGTCCAGCCACATCCCAGGTCATCTTATCCTGCACAAAAGCACCAGCATTAATGATTTTGCTGTCTGCTTGAGGGCGGCCCAATTGAATAGGTAGCCCATCTGCCACAATGTTTTGTGCTGTCAGCGGTCTTTCGGATTCAGATTGGCGAATATTGACACCATAGCTAAACCGATGGTTACGCCACTCTTTGGTCGCTTTGCTTTCCAGCCCAAGGGTGTTGGTATCATAACCGCTCCACACCTGAGTTGGTGACGCAGCATTGCTGATGGTGTAGTCGTGGGCTTCGGTTTTGCTAAAGAACAGTTTGCTGTTCAGGCTGTCAAACAGCAGACCGTCAGTTGGCGTATACAGATCGGCAACGCTCACGCCCCAACGGCGCGTTTTACTGTCCTGGAATGAGGTGCTGCCATCACGAGAAGAACTGCCAGAGGCGCTGACATTCCAGGTGGGGAAGTTGCTGTGGTTAAACTTCTCGTAATAGTCCACGGTGCCGGTTAGCTGGTGCAGGTCGGTTGCCTGCCAGATGCCGGAGGCCAGCACGGCGTTAGAGTGCCAGTTGGCCGGATTGCTGTCGATGGTAGCATCACTGTGATTTTCAGTTTCATTACCGTCACGGCGGCTGTAGACCACCACGCCGCGCAGGGTGTCGTCACCGCCAGCGGCGGTAATCCCGTTGTGGAAACTGCGATCGGCGGAGTCATATCCAGCCTGATAGCCAAAATAGCTGTGTTTATCGCTGCTGAGGAAGTTATCCGGCGATTTAGGCATAAATGAAACAGAGCCGCCCAGTGCGTTATTGCTGTTAGACACGTCGGTAGCACCGGAGGCGATATCTACTGAGCCGTACAGGTAGGGATCAAGGTAATCACCGCGGCCGATGCCAGTGCTGCCTGCCTGAACGCGACCGCTCGGCGTGGAAGTACCGCGATCGGTCCCTGCGGGAAGTTCAACGCCATCGATATCGATAGAGACGCGGTTGTTTTCCAGCCCGCGAATATTGTAGCCGCTATAGCCACCGCGATCGTAGCTGCTTTTGCCTGCGGTAGCCCCGGCGCTGACGCCCGGTGCGCTCACCAGCGGCTGATAGCGCATGATATTGCCGAAGGTATTGCCACCTTCTTTCAAGAGGTCGTTGGCCGTCAGGGTGGTTTTCGTGCCCGCTTCTCGCTCCACGCGGGGAGAAAGTACCGTCATGGTGTCCTGGGACTCTTTCTGGGCAGTATCCGATTTGCCCTGCGCGCTTTGCGCCGCATTGGCACCAAATGCCAAGCCGGACAGGACGCCGGTCAGCAAAATGTTATTCATATTCTTATGATTTAACATGATAGAGCTCTTGGGTTCGCGATGGTTTGGGTTCGTAAAAATGGCGGTGCCGATATTGTCATCGGTGCGGTAGGATGCCGCGTATATCTAAATGATAATAATTAGCATATAGCAAATATAATCATTATCACCGCGATTGCGGCATTAAGATTTCTTAATGCAGGAACTCAACGACGATTGATGAAGTGTTAAGGGAGGAAGACACCTGAGGTTTGTGACAGTGGCTGGCAAGATGCTGTACTATCTGCGCATACATTACCGCGCGCGTTGCGGGAATTAAGCCTTTTTAGATGACCTGTTTTGGCATGATCATTGAGTCACCGCGTAAGGATTATCGATGAGTGAGATAACTCATGACGGCGCAGAACGTCTTGCGCTGCATACGTTTACAGAAAATGCGTACCTGAACTACTCCATGTACGTCATCATGGACAGGGCGCTGCCTTTTATTGGTGACGGCCTTAAGCCGGTGCAACGCCGCATCGTGTATGCGATGTCGGAACTGGGATTGAGCGCCAGCGCCAAGTTTAAGAAATCCGCCCGTACCGTGGGGGACGTGCTGGGGAAATACCATCCGCACGGTGACAGCGCCTGCTATGAAGCAATGGTGCTGATGGCGCAGCCTTTCTCTTACCGCTATCCGCTGGTGGACGGTCAAGGGAACTGGGGGGCACCGGACGATCCGAAATCCTTTGCGGCGATGCGTTATACCGAATCGCGCCTCTCCAAATACGCCGAAGTGCTGCTGGGGGAGTTGGGGCAAGGCACCGTCGAGTATCAGCCCAACTTTGACGGCACCTTGCAGGAGCCGAAAATGTTGCCTGCGCGTCTGCCCAACATTTTACTTAACGGCACCACCGGCATTGCGGTCGGGATGGCGACGGATATCCCACCGCATAACGTGCGCGAAGTGGCGGCCGCCGCCGTTGCGCTACTGGAAAAACCGGAATCCTCGCTCGACGATCTGTTGCAGTTCGTCCAGGGGCCGGATTTCCCCACTGAAGCTGAAATCATCACGCCGCGTGATGAGCTGCGGCGCGTTTATGAGCAGGGGCGTGGTTCCGTGCGGATGCGTGCTCTGTGGAAGAAAGAAGACGGCGAAGTGGTGATCACCGCGTTGCCGCATCAGGTCTCGGGGGCGAAAGTGTTAGAGCAGATCGCCAGCCAAATGCGGGCGAAAAAGCTGCCGATGATCGATGATTTACGCGATGAATCGGATCATGAAAATCCGACGCGTCTGGTGCTGGTGCCGCGATCTAACCGGATCGACCTCGATCAGGTAATGAACCACCTGTTTGCCACCACCGATCTGGAAAAAAGCTACCGCATCAACATGAACATGATCGGTCTGGATAACCGTCCCGCCGTGAAAGAGCTGGTGGAGATCCTGAGCGAATGGCTGGTGTTCCGCCGTGATACGGTGCGCCGCCGCCTTAACTATCGTCTGGAAAAAGTGCTCAAGCGTTTGCACATTCTGGAAGGTTTGTTGATTGCGTTCCTGAACATTGATGACGTTATCCATATCATCCGCACCGAGGATGAGCCCAAAGCGGAACTGATGCGCCGCTATGGCCTGAGTGATACCCAGGCTGAAGCCATTCTGGAATTAAAATTGCGGCATTTGGCGCGCCTGGAAGAGATGAAAATCCGTGGCGAGCAACACGATTTGGAAAAAGAGCGCGATCAGCTTCAGGCGCTGCTGGCATCAGAACGCAAGCTCAACAATCTGCTGAAAAAAGAGATTCAGTCGGATGCTGAATTGTATGGCGACGATCGCCGTTCGCCGCTGCATGAGCGTGCGGAAGCCAAGGCCATGAGTGAGCACGATTTCGTACCGTCTGAACCGGTCACTATCGTGTTATCAGAAATGGGCTGGGTGCGCAGCGCGAAAGGGCACGATATCGATCCTTCCGGGTTGAGCTTTAAAGCGGGCGATAGCTTCCGCGCCGCCGCGCGCGGCAAGAGCAACCAGCCAGTGGTGTTTATCGACTCAACGGGACGTAGCTATGCGCTCGATCCGATCACGTTGCCGTCGGCGCGTGGTCAGGGTGAACCGCTGACCGGCAAACTGACGCCGCAACCGGGTGCCAGTATTGAGCATGTGCTGATGGCCGCGGATGAACAGCGCCTGTTGATGGCGTCCGATGCTGGCTACGGGTTTGTTTGCACGTTCAACGATCTGGTGGCGCGCAACCGTGCCGGTAAAGCGATGATCACGCTGCCGGACAACGCCAAAGCGCTGGCGCCGATCGTGATAGAGCGCGAAGACGACCTGCTGATGGCGGTCACTGCGGCGGGTCGCGTGTTGGTGTTCCCGGTGTCCGATCTGCCCCAGTTGTCGAAAGGCAAAGGCAACAAGATCATCTCCATCTCCTCGGCGGACTTCGCGGAAGGCAAGGATCGCTTGGCTCTCCTGTTGGTGGTGTGGCCGCAAGCGACGGTGAAGCTGTATTCCGTTAAGCGCAAAATTGTGGTGCGCGCAAGCGAACATCACGGTGAGCGGGGTCGTAAAGGCACCCTGCTGCGCGGACTGCAAGACATTGACCGTATTGAGGTTGATGCGCCTCCAGCGCCGAAGGATGACAGCGAGGAGTAATGCGTTGCCTGATATCACCCGATGGCGGTATCAGGCATCTCTCCCCTTTGTTACCTGGCCGATGGCGCGGGTACCACGGCAAAGGATTACCCGTGTGTTTTATGCCGAAGTCGCTATACTAGCGGCGGCGGTTGGCTTATGAGGTCGTTATGTTATTCATTATCCGTTTTGTGGTAGTGGTGATTTTTTCCATTCTGATTTGCCTGTTCGGTACGATTTACTGCCTGTTTAGCCCGAAGAATCCGCGCCACGTGGCGACCTTTGGTCATGCGTTTGGGCGGCTCTCGACCCTGTTTGGCCTAAAAGTAGAAGTCAGAGTGCCTGCGGATGCGGGAAACTATGGCAACTGCATTTACATTGCCAACCATCAGAACAACTACGATATGGTGACGGCGGCAAATGCGGTGCAGCCTGGCACGGTTACGGTCGGTAAAAAAAGCCTGGTGTGGATCCCTTTCTTTGGTTCGCTCTACTGGCTGGCAGGTAACTTGCTGATTAACAGAGAAAACCGCGCCAAGGCGCACGGCACTATTGCGCAAGTCGTTCAACACATCAAAGAGCGCAATATTTCTGTCTGGATGTTTCCAGAAGGCACGCGCAGCCGTGGTCGTGGGCTAATGCCGTTCAAGACCGGGGCGTTCCATGCCTCGATTAGTGCAGGCGTACTGATTGTGCCTATTTGTGTGACCGACACGCACAATAAAGTCAAACTGAACCGGTGGAATAACGGTCATGTTATCGTTGAAATGCTGCCACCGATTGACGCCTCTGCGTACGGTAAAGAGCAGGTGCGAGAGCTGGCCGCGCATTGTCATGATGTGATGGCGGCGCGTTTGGTTGAACTGAATGCTGAAGTGGCTGAGCGGGAGAAAGCGGCGAAGCGTTAATGTTTTTTATGCCCTCTGCGTTGGCGGGCGTACACGGTTGGTTAGCAAGATTACGGAGTTTTTATGTCACTTAGCCGCCGTCAGTTTATTCAGGCATCGGGGCTTATGGTGTGTGCAAGCGGGCTACCTGCGACGGCGCAGGCAAAGGGTAAGCAAAATGCGCTCCCCATCCCGCCGCTGTTGGAGTCTCGCCGCGGGCAGCCGCTTTTTTTGACCATGCAGCGCGCGCACTGGGCGTTTTCCGGTGACCGTAAAACCTCGGTGTGGGGCGTTAACGGACGCTACCTCGGCCCGACGGTAAAAGTGTTCAGCGGCGATGATGTCAAACTGATCTACGGCAACCGCCTGAATGAGCCGGTCTCCATGACCGTCAGCGGCTTGCAGGTGCCAGGCACGTTGATGGGCGGAGCTGGGAGAATGATCTCTCCGGGGACCGACTGGGCTCCCGTGCTGCCGATTCGGCAGGCAGCGGCTACCTGCTGGTATCACGCCAATACGCCGAATAGTATGGCACCGCACGTTTATCAGGGACTGGCCGGACTGTGGCTGGTAGAAGACAGCACCAGCAAGAGCCTACCTATTCCGAATCACTACGGCGTGGATGATTTTCCGCTGATTATTCAGGATAAGCGCCTGGATAACTTTGGCGTTCCGGTCTACAACCCGCCCAGTAGCGGAGGCTTCGTCGGTGATACGTTGCTGGTAAACGGTGTGCAAGAACCGTTTGTCGAAGTCTCACGCGGTTGGGTGCGTCTGCGTTTGCTGAATGCGTCAAATGCGCGCCGTTACGTGATGCGCCTGAGCGACGGCCGCCCGATGTACCTTATCGCCAGCGATTTGGGTTTTTTACCGCTGCCGTTGGCGCTGAATCAGGTTTCCCTCGCGCCGGGTGAACGCCGTGAAATTCTGATTGATATGTCCCAGGGCGGTGAAGTGACCTTGACGGCAGGCGATGCGGCAATGTTGATGGAACGACTGCGTGGCTTGTTTGAGCCCTCCAGCATCCTGGTGTCAACGCAGATACTGACGTTAAAACCCACCGGTTTGCTGCCACTGGTGACGAACAATCTTCCCGCCCGTTTGCTGACGGATATTGTGCTGCCCCCCAATATCAGTCGGACGCGGGAGTTCCGTCTGGGTGATAGCCTGCCGGGGATTAACGGTGCGATGTGGGATATGACGCGCACGGATGTACAGACGCAGGAAGGACGCTGTGAACGCTGGATCGTTCACGCCGATTCACCACAGCCGTTCCACATTCAGGGGGCGATGTTTCTGGTGCGCAGCATCAACGGCGCTGCTCCTGCTGCCGATCAGAGTGGCTGGAAAGACACGGTGTGGGTGGACGGCGATGCCGAACTGTTGGTTTATTTCACCCAATCGTCATCGGCGTCATTCCCGTTCCTCTACTACAGCCACACGCTGGAGATGGCGGATCGTGGTTCCACCGGACAGTTGGTGGTGCAGTAAAATGGCACTACAAGGGGGCGCATGGCCCCCTTTGTTTTGTATTACCGTTGTGTATTACAAATTGGCGTTTGGATTCTGTTGCGCAGTTGCTGCGGGCTGCGTTGCAGAAACCTTCAGCGTCTGTTTAAACCAGTCCACCACACGATGAATCAGCGGCTCTTGATACCACGGCAAATCGCCGTGATTCGCACCTTCCAGCAACACATACTCTGCCGGATTTCCGCCGTCTTTTAATGCCTTAAACAACTGAGCACTTTGTACCGGGGAAACCAGTGTATCCGCGCTGCCGTGCATGATCAGGAACGGCGGTTTTTTGCCGCTAATGTGCCCCATGGGGCTGGCGTTAAGGGCTTTTTTCTCATCCTTGCCGATAGCAGCACCGGGGAAATCTCGGAAGGCCGCACCGTTAACCAACAGTGCTTCGGTTGACGCCGGTGAGCGGTGTACATCCTGAATATTCTCTGGGAAGCCAGCGCCGATGTTGAGCAGATTGGAGAGCCCATAGAGGGTAACCACGGCCTGTACATCCGAGGATTGGTTGAGATAATCCCCTTTATCGAAGGTTTTTTCACCGTTGGTTACACCCAGCATTTGTGCCAGATATCCACCTGCAGAATCGCCCAATACGCCGATGCGTTGCGGATCGATGCCATATTCTGCGGCGTGTTCGCGCAGGTAACGCACAGCGGCTTTACCGTCTTGTACTGGCGCAGGGAAGGTGTCTGGCACCGTGCGATATTCTGCGGCAGCGACCACAAAACCAGCCTGCGCTAGCGCCATGCGCATTTCGATAAATTTCTCATGATCGGCAGAGGTAAAACCGCCGCCGGGGAAATAGACAATAGCCGGTTTGGGTGCGGCAGTACGCGGGATAAGAAACGACATCCTCAACTGACGTACCGCACGTGGGCCTTTGATCTGGCTGTAAATCACATTTCTGATGGTATCGATTTGCCCGCGGGTAGCGGCAATCTGAATGACTTCGGCACCTGGAGTGTAGCCGGGGAGTTGCTGTGGGGCAGCATTGGCGGATGTGGAGGCAATGCCTGTCACTATCGCGCCAATCAAGGCAATCTGTTTTATTTTCATGACGTTCCTTACGTGACTGCGGTATCGGTTACTTCAGATTTTCAGGAAAATTGACCGGCAGTTCGCTGGCCGGGCAAGCGATCACGCTTTCGTTATCGGGGCCGCAATCACTCACAAAAGTAATGGTGGCAAACTCGTCGATCACTTCCGTTGGGTAGGCCGGGCCCGCAGCGCGGTAGGCTTCCATGGTCGGGATATGATCGTTTTGGAAGCACACGGTTTTTTGCGGATCGTTGATAACCCAACGCGGGAAGAAGATGGTGCCGTGGAACAGGCGATCGCCCAGATTCACGATCAGGCTGACATCGGTGCCCGTCGGTTCCGTCCACGAAATTTTATAAACGCTGTGGGCAACGCGAACGATGTGGGCAAACTGATCCTTGACCCAACGGTTAGCGACGATGCCGCTGTGAATGCGGTAATCCAGCGTGTGGTCGTTCTTCACGTAAATCTCATAGTTCCAGCCATTATCGTAGGTATAAACCAGATGTTTGCCGACAAAATCGCTGAGATCGTGCTTATCAAATGTACTCATGGTCCTGCTCCTTTTATTCTTGATGTCAGGATCATATTGCGTCACTCTGTGAATTAATAACGCTGATTTTTCATCTAATTCATCCAAAATGTAGATTGATTATGCACAAGACAACGCTGGAACAATGGTTCTTGCTAGATAAGGTGATTGAGCTGGGCAGCTTTGCGCGTGCGGCGCAGGCAACGCACCGCAGCCAGTCTTCGGTAAGCTACAATCTGGCGCTGCTTCAGGAGCGCCTTGGTGTGGCATTGCTGGAGGCTAAAGGGCGCAAAGCGGAGATCACCCCCGCCGGCGCGCTGCTGCTGGCGCAGGTTAGGCCGCTACTGAATGCCTTTCATTATGTGGAAACGCAGGCGGCCACGCTTAAAAAGGGGGTGCGCACGCGTCTCGACCTGGTGGTCGATAACGTATTTCCCCGTGAGACGTTGTTTGCCATCTTACGTGAATTTCAGCAGTTGCACCCCGATACCCATCTCCATCTGACGGAGATACTGGAGAACCAATCCTGGGACGTGGATGCCGATGTGGCGGTACTGACGCGGCGTGAAGATATGATGGGGCGGGGCGAATGGCTGATGAACATCGATTTTGTTGCCGTGGCACACCGCGATCACCCGTTGCATCAACTCCCTGCGCCGTTACGTGAAGAAACTCTGTTGCGCTATCCGCTGGTGCGAATCGCTTCCCGGGAAAACAGCATGCCATTGGCGGTAACGGCGGCCACTGAATATTGGACGTTCTCTACCGTAGAATCGGCGATTGAAGCGGTGATGCATCAGGTTGGTTATGGCTGGTTACCGGAAGAGTGGATTACGGCACCGCTGGCGTCGGGAATGTTAAAAACGCTGGCATTAGGGCACGGCACGCGCCGCGCCACGCCGCTGCACCTGATTGTCCGGCGGGCGCTGGCACCGCTGGATGAACAGGTGAAAACGTTGCTGACACTGTTTCGGCGCGCCAGCCGCAGTACGCCCCAAATGGGACGTACCGAATAAGCGTGCCTGTGGTTTAACGCGTGGGGAAGGCGGGTAGCGGGGCGGCGTCGGGGAAATACTCGTCTAGCGTTTTCCAGTCGGGAGGCTGTGACGAGCCTTGAACGGAAACCATACAAGCGGCAACGCGATTGGCCAAATCGACCGCCTGCGTCAGCGTCCAGCCCGCAGAAAGGCCTGCCAGCAACCCGCTACAGTGCGCATCACCTGCGCCAATGCTGTCTACCACCGTGACCGGATACGGTGCCACTGCTTGCGGCTCGGCGTCCGGCGGGCAAATCCATGCCCCGTCCTTATACAGTCGACAAATCAGCGTAAGCCCACTGCGCGCGGCGTAGTGCTGTGCCAGCGCGATAATATCGCCTTCGCCCAGCAGGTGACGCGCCTCGTCTCGGTTTAGCGTCAATAGCGTGCGGCTGCCAAACAGCGCAGTAATAAAGCCGGGCGGAATGCCCGGTAGACGAGGGCCGAAATCGATCAGTTTTTGCTGGGGCTGTGCCAGTACCCAGGCGCGCAGTGCGGCACCGCCAGTACCAAACAATTCGTAGCCATTCACATAAATAAGCATATCAGCGGTGGGTTGCAGACGTTGCAACATCGCTGCGGTGATATGGGCCTCACAGCCAGTGATACTGATAAACGTGCGCTCACCGCCCGGCTCCGCCAGCGCCAGACACCAGCCGTTGTCCATATCGGGGTGGCGCATCAGCACAGGCAGATGCAGCGCTTTCATGGCGCTTTCTACTGCGTTGCCCCAGGTGCCGTTGCCCACCGGCATGCCGTTGAGCACCGGAGCGCCAAGACGGGTGAGCGCGCGTGCGACATTAAAGGCACAGCCGCCGATTTGCAGCCCGTTGTCTTTGGCTTCCACGTCTTCGCCGCTGAGCGGCATGCGTGGAACGCCCAGCAGCATATCGCCACAAGCACCGCCGATCACCAGCACGTGTCGAAGCGTTTTTCCTTCATGCATTAGTGATTCTCCTTGGGTTGTAGCGTGACATAGAGGCCATAGGTTACGCCGCTGACGCCGAAGGAGAGGAACAGCCCAAGGCTGGAGTTTTCGAAAATACCGGTTGCCCACGGGCCATCAATAAAGCCGGTTTTGGTCACCATCAGCCCGGCAAAGGCACCCAATAGCCAGCACAGTAATGGCACCCAGCGCACGCCGTTATTCTTGCCGTTGACGGCAAACAGCGCGTCGTTATCGTAGCCGTCGCGTTGGCGCAGGTAGATATAGTCCAGAATAAACACCGCAGACCACGGGCCGAGAAACAGGCCGCAGAAGATCAGAAAGGCGATAAACGGCGAAAGGAAATCCTGCGATACAAACAGAACGTAGACAGCAACGCCCACCACCAGCACGGCATCCAGAGAAACCGCCACCGACTGGCGCAGTTTTACGCCGATAGCCAACAGGTTGAGACTGGCAGAATAGAGGCTGAGTACCGCGATAGTGACGATACCCGCTGTGGCCGTCAGCAGATAGGGCACTGACATCCACGTTGGCAATACGGTTCCGATAAGGGCAATGGGGTTAGCCGAACTGGTTAACTCCGGTAGCTGGGCAGAAAGTAAAATGCCCGCCAGCATCAGCAGGACGAGCGGTAACGCCGAGCCGCCGACCACGGCAAAAAAGACGCTGCCGCGCGTGGTGGTGGGGCTTTGATAGCGGCTGTAATCCGCCCCGGCGATAGCCCAGCACACTCCGGTGCCTGCCGCAATCACGGACACGGCAGGGAGAAAACCGGTCAACCAGTTGCCAGACGGCAGCGCCAGTACCACATTCCACGGGGTGTTAAACAAGATATAGGCCACAACGATAAGCGTCATGGTGCCGAAGATTTTGGTGATCCAGCTTTGCATCAGGATCAGGGTGTTTTGCCCAAGAATGCTCACCACAATGGTCAGGCCGCCAAACAGGATCAGGCAGATGGCAGTCAGCGTGGTGCTGCTGGTAAAGCCAACGGCTTCAAACAGGGCCACCAGGGTCAGTGTGCCGGTGGTGAGGTTAACGGCTTCCCAACCCATAAGGGTAAACCAGCCAAAAGCGGTAGGGGCGATATTGCCTTTCAGGCCAAACACCGCACGCGACAGGGTCAACGTAGCCGTGCGGCCCGTTTGCCCGGCAAACGAGGTATATCCCACCAGTGCGAAGCTGGCAACGCCTACAATGGCGGCGAGCAGCGACTGAATAAACGATAATCCGAATGAGACGATGATGGCACCATAAACGATGCCAAGAATACCAATATTCGCAGCGCACCAAATCCAGAACAGTTCTAATGGTTTTCCTGTGCGTTCCGCAGCAGGAACAATATCAATTCCCGTATTTTCAACTTGCCAAGTCTTATTCTGCTGTGTTTCACCCATGACGGCGGCTCCTTGTTGGCCTTAATGAAGCGGGTGGCGGAAAGGGCAGGCATGCAGTGACTATTGATAACGGCAGCCATGCCGAAAAGAGAATCCGATGTTAAAACATAGCAGCGGAACGGCAGGACAGACAGTAATTTAATGCGTTTGTTGAATTGCGGTGTGAGGAGTGCGCGTGGTGCTGGTGAGCCCTGGATGGCAGAATGGAAAAAATAAAGGAGCAGCCAAAATAGAATGACTGCCCCTGTTCTCAGTTCATGCGTGGGTGAAACGTGTGATACCGAGTGACAAAATAAAACGACTGTTAAAGGTATTGTTATGTGCCTAAGAGTCTGGCACCAAGTACTGCTTATTGCTGTGTGTTGTCTTTATGTCATTTCATGTTAATGGACTGTCTTCTGGTTGTATTCTTTGCTACTGCACGACATTTTCGCTACGTATTTTTCCTGGTGTTGCTAAGAGTCCTTTCGTATGCCATTGAGACAACCGCTGGCATACCTGCTCAGTTCACATTTTCTGCTCTGAGCGCTGTTCTCATCGCACGATCTACTTAAATAACAAGGACATTATTGTGATCTGTGTCGTGATACGCTGTTTTGTGGTCAACTAAATTACCCCCTGGTGTTGGCACGTCTGTATTTAATGTATACAATCCACAGTACAAAAGCAAGTCCAATTAAATGCCATTGAGATACCAATATCAGTCCTGAGTCTTGTTTCGTGGTAATGTGCTCTTGCCATGCTGACACCTGTCGGGGGGATGCTACCCGTGGCGCAAAAAAACACTATAAGGCCGTACTATGAAGGAGCTATTTCGTTGGGTCAGGCAAACACTTGAGAAACCCTCTACAGCGCCGCGCTATATGCAATTGGCGATGGTTTTGGAGCAGGGTATCAACCAGAACAAAGCGCTGGCGGGGCAGTTTTTTCCTGCTGAACGCGCGATCGCGCAGCAGTTGGACATTTCTCGCGTTACGGTCTCTCGCGCATTGTCGCTGTTGGAAGAAAAAGGATTGATTGTGCGCCAGCAGGGCGTCGGGACGCGCATCAGCCAGCATCTTGACTATTCACTGGATGATGAAGAAGCCGGGTTCACCAAGCTGGTGTTGCAAGCCGGAGGTATTGCCGGTAATCGCTGGCTGGAGCGCACCACCACGCTTTTACCGGATGACGTCGCCAGCAGCGTTCCTGCTTTGAAAGGTGAGCGCGTGACCAAACTGCGGCGTGTACGATTGATCAACGGTGAACCCGTGTTGCTGGAAACCACATGGATCCCGTTGGCGTTATTGTCTGCGCCGGAGATTCTGGAGCACTCGCTCTATCAATACTGGGCGGAGCGTGGAATTCTCCCGGCGAAAAAGAAGGTGCGCATCAAGGCGATTGCCTGTCAGGCTGAAACAGCGCGTTTGTTAAATATTCAGCCAGGCATGCCGCTGCTGTTTTATCGCCAGCATACCTATAATGCGCAAAATGGCTTGCTCGAATATTGTGAAATTTACTGTCGCAGTGATATCTACGAAATACAGATATCGGACTGAATCCGTGTCTCAGCCAGCCTCGTTGCCGTTGAGGCTGGCTGTCTCGTCAGATTATTGACAACCGCCTCGGGCCTGGCAGCGAACCCACTCTGGTGTGCCCACATCCGGACCTGTTGCTGGGTCGTCGAAATACATCCGATCGTGGCCTATGTGCGCATTAACCCCCGCGGTAAGGCTCAATATGCTCGCCAGGAGCAGATATTTGATTGCATTTTTCATCGGTAACATCTCCATCATTCATAGGGTTTGGGTATTACACGAACGCCTGAACTGCGCCATGAAGCATGCAATAGGGTCTTTACCTGATAAACGGGTGCGGGGAGCTAGTTTGGTGTCTGTTAATGTTGGAGGGGATTCTGATTGTTATTTGATAGCGATCTTAAGAGAGTAGTCGAGTGCAGCGGAAAAAAGGATTTCCGCCACCCGCAGTGGCGGAAACCACGTTAGTCTTTGGTCGGAAACGTGGTGCGTGGGACATCCGGGTCTGGTCCCAGCCGTTTGCCTGCATCCAGCTTGGCGATTTCGCCCAGCTCGTCTTTGTCGAGGCGGAAATCGAACACATCGAAATTTTCTCGGATGCGCGTGGGGGTAACCGATTTGGGGATCACCACCAGACCCAAATCTAAATGCCAGCGGATCACGATCTGCGCAGGCGTTTTGCCGTATTTCAGTGCGAGCTGACGGATCAGCGGCTGTTCGAATACCCCTTCTCCTCCTTGTGCCAGCGGACTCCAGGACTCGGTTTGAATCTGGTGCGTGGCATTCCAGTCGTGTAATTGGCGCTGCTGGAACAAGGGGTGTAGCTCAACCTGATTGATGACCGGGAATACGCCGGTTTCTGCTTTCAGGCGTTGTAAATGGTGTGGATGAAAATTGCTCACGCCAATACTTTTCACCAGTCCCTGCTCCTGCAAACGCAGCAGGCCGCACCAGGCATCAACATAGGTATCCTGATCCGGCACTGGCCAGTGGATCAGATAGAGATCGACAAAATCCAGCCGCAGCTTTTGCAGGCTCTCTTCCAGCGCTTTTTGCGGATCGGACTGATCGGTATTCCACAGTTTGGTCGTGATAAACAGCTGATCGCGGGGCAGCGCTCTGGCCTGTAGCGCCTCTCCGACGCCAACTTCGTTTTTGTAGATCGCGGCGGTATCAATGGCTCGGTAGCCGGTGTATAGCGCATCGCTCACTGCGGCCACCGTTTGGTCGTGTGTCGCCTGCCACACGCCCAGGCCGAGCTGCGGCATAATGTTGCCGTCGGCCAGTTTGATCATGGGTTGCGTTGTCATGTCATTCTCCTTTATTCGAGAATCCTCCCTGCCGAGGTCGGCAAGGGCTCGGTTGGATTTCAGCCACCGGATACGGTGATGAATGGTATCCCTTCAACCCTGTTCGTAATGGACAGGACATGTCGGTTAAGTCTAGCCGAAAATAGCAGCAAAGCGGCGAGGAGATATAACGGTACCTGCTTTTCTTGCGCGTAACATCAAGAAAATCAGAGGGTAGCGGGTACCGTTGAAGAAACGCCTGGAGAGGTCCTGCGTTAGGCGGCGGAGCGCCTTCTGTGCCACAACATTACCAGCATGCCAATCAATCCACTGATCAGTAACACAATGGGGAGAATGATAAGCGCGGTCATCACCTGGTCTTCATAGCGCTTGACCAGTGGCACATGGCTAATGGCATAACCCAGTGTGACGATACCAAACATCCACAGAAAGCCGCTGAGCCAGTTAAACAACTGAAAACGCAGGATTTTGAGGCCAGAAATGCCCGCCATGGTCGGCAACAGGGTGCGGATAAAAGCCAGAAAACGGCCAATCAGCAACGCCACCAGACCGTGACGATGGAACATATGATAGGCACGTTGGTGATAGTGTGCGGGCAGTTGCAACAGCCACCCTTTCACGATGCGCGTATCTCCCAACCAGCGACCTTGCAGGTAGCTGAGCCAGCAGCCGAGACTGGCCGCGATGGTAAGCAGGAACATGGTGGGCACGAAGCTCATCACACCTTTGGCGATCATGGCCCCGGTCAGCAGCAACAGGCTGTCTCCCGGCAGCAAGCCATTTTCCAGAAATAATGTCGTGAAAAGAATGCCGTAGATACCCAGATAACATTGGGGTCGGCCAACGCACTGAAATCTTGCTGCCACAGCGCCTGAATGATGTCGTGAACCACACTCATATTACTTCCTGCCAGGTGTAGGGGCCCAAAGTACAACCCTGCTCGCACAAACGCCGAACGGATCAATCTGTGTCGCTAAGCAATAGCGTAGGACCAAGATCTTAGTGTCGCCAATACGAACGCCTTTCGGCGACAGACATAAGCTCTGTTATTCGTGTAAAGCGGTTTTTTTGTCTTGCTTATTCCGTTCATCATACACGCTTTACACACACCACCGCAGCCATATCAAGGGATATCGCCGTCACACTTTGTGAATTCTGTTGAATCCGGCTGTCAAATCATCGATCAGATCATCACAGTCTTCAAGCCCGATATGTAACCGAATAAGTGTGCCGGTGAAGTCAACGCCGCCAGCGGGACGAATCGAAGCCAGATCCTCCGGCTGATTAGCCAGGATCAGGGATTCGAAACCACCCCAGGAATAGGCCATGCTGAAATGCACAAAATTATCCAGATAGTCGGACAGTTGCTCCTTGCTCAGCTTTTGCTTCAGCACAAAGGAGAACAATCCGTTACATCCGGTGAAATCACGGGCATAAAACTCATGTCCTTTACAGCTCGGCAGTGCCGGATGGTTGACGACCGCCACTTCTGGCCGTGCAGCGAGCCAATGGGCGATGCGCAGGCTGCTCTCCTGATGCTGCTTGAGGCGAACCCCGAGGGTGCGCAGGCCGCGACTGGCGACGTAAGCGGTATCGGCATCGACCATTTGTCCCATCAGATAGGAGTGCTCACGCAACTGATCCCAGCAGCGTGCGTTGGCAACGGCGGTACCCAGCATGGCATCTGAGTGACCAACGATATATTTGGTGCCGGACTGCACGGAGATATCAATCCCAAACTCAAGTGCTTTAAACAGAATGCCCGCCGCCCAAGTGTTATCCATGATGATCACGATGTCGGGGTTAACGCGACGCACTGCGCTGACGATGGCTGGCACATCGTGTACTTCCATGGTGATTGAACCGGGAGATTCGAGGAACACCACTTTGGTGTTTTCCTGAATCAGGTCAGCAATACCGGCACCGATAAGTGGATAAAAGTAGCTGGTGGCAACATTGAATTTACTCAGCACATTATCGCAGAACACCTGAGTCGGTTCGTAGACGGAACCGGTCACCAGCACATGATCACCGCCTGAAACAAAGGAGAGGATCGCATTGGAGATCGCCGCTGCGCCGCACGGATAGAGCGCACAGCCCGCGCCACCTTCCAGCTCCGTCATCGCTTCCTGCAATGAGAAGTGTGTCAGGGTGCCGCGACGTCCGTAAAACAGACCGCCTTTGGCCCGGTTGAGGGTGGCCTGTTTCTTGTCGCCAACCGTCTCAAAAATCAGCGATGAAGCGCGTTGGATAACGCTGTTGACCGATCCCTGTGTGTATCTTTTGCTGCGTCCTGATGAGACCAGCGCCGTTGCTGTTTTCTTGCTGCTCATGTCTGTTTCACCAAAGAGAATGGAAACGGCTACGTTAGCATGGTGTGAAGAAGAGAGGGATGGCGTTTTTTTCATCTGGGAGAAAAATGGTCAGAGTCACTGTTTTTGAAGAGGTAGAAATGATGTCATGCTGGATCAGGAAAGTACCAGCCCCTCTTGCCAGAAGGGCTGGCGGCATTAAAGCCGAGTTACCCGGTGTGAACACCGAAAAATTTGGGTAGCCACAGGGAAATGGCCGGTATGTAGGTGACCAGCATCAACACCAAGAATAGGCCGCAGTAAAAGGGCAGCATGGCTTTTACCACCTGTTCTATCTTCTATTTACTCACGGCGCTGGCAACAAACAGCACGGAACCCACTGGCGGCGTGATCAAGCCAATCCCCAGGTTAACCAGCATGATCATCCCAAAATGCACCGGATCGATACTCAGAGAAATGGCTACTGGGAGCAATACGGGCGTCAGGATCAGCGGAGCCATGTCCATCAACGTGCCGAGCAGCAGCAACATGATATTGATGTACATGAGGATGACGTACTTGTTATCCGAGATAGAGGCAAAGAAATCAGTGATACGGCTCGGTAACTGCATGTAGGTCATGATAGCACCGAAAGCCGCAGCAAAACCGATCAGGATCATCACGATGGTGACCGTTTTCACCGTGCGGTACATCAGCTTCGGCAGCTCTGCCCAGGTATAATCTTTGTAGATAAACATGGTGACAAAGAACGACCATACGCAGGCAATCGTCGCAGATTCGGTGGCGGTGAAGATCCCTGAGAGGATCCCTCCCATGATGATGACCACGGTCATCAAGCCCCACAGGGTATCTAAAAAGATTTTCAGTGCCTGCTTGAAAGGTACCCGCTCACCTTTGGGATAGCCGCGTTTATGGGCAAAGCCCACGCACATCACCATGATGGTAAAGCTCAGCAGCAGCCCGGGCATGATACCCGCGATGAACAGCGACGCGATGGACACCGTGCCGCCAGTGGCCAGCGAGTAAATGACCGAGTTGTGGCTAGGCGGTGTGAGGATCGCCTGCACCGAAACGCTGGCGGTCACGGCGGCGGCAAAATCCCGCGGATACCCTTTTTTCTCCATTTCGGGAATCATCACTGAGCCGATGGAGGCCGTGTCGGCAACCGAGGAACCGGAGATGGCGCCAAAGAAGGTGGAAGCCACAATGTTCACCAGCGACAGGCCGCCACGAATAAATCCAACAAAAATATAGGCGAAGTTCACCAACCGTCGGGCAATACCGCCTTCCGCCATAATGGCCCCGGCCAGAATAAAGAACGGAATGGCTAACAGGGAGAATTTGTTTACCCCATTGGTTATCTGGATCATCACCGCTTCAAGCGGCAGATCAATCCAGAATGCGCCGACAATGGCGCTGAGCCCCACAGCATAGGCGACGGGTACGCCAACGGCGAGCAGCACCGCCAGCGTGGCAACTAAAATAAATGCATCCATGGTAATGCCTCCGAATTAAGCGCTGCCCAGCATCACGACAGGACGTTTATCCTGCGGACCAAAGCATATTCTTTCGACAATAAACAGCAGTGTGATCAGAGAGCCTATCGGCAGCGGCAGATAGGTCTCGCCTGCTGTCAGTAACGGAAACTCAGCCACGTGCTGTTCCCACAGTTCGATGCAAAGTTGCGTGCTGTAATAGAGAATAAACAGGCTGATCAGTAACATCAGCATGTTGGTGAGAAAGCTGCACACGCGCTTGCCGCCCTCGGGCAGGCAATCGGTCACCATACTTACCGCAATATGCGAACAGGCGCGGTAACTGACGGCGGCACCGACAAAGGTAAAGGTCACCATACAAATAATGGCGACCGGCTCCGGCCAGGAAAGGGCGGAGTTCAAGGCATAGCGTGCGAAAATGCCAACGGGAATGATCAGCGTCATGACCAATAACGTTAGCCCGGAAATCCACATGGCAATAAGATAGAGAATATCCATTGCAGAAATATAAATACGGCCCATTGCTTCCACCTGTACGACCCTGCGCCATTATCCTGTGCCATTATTGGGATATCGTCCGTGCCTTTAGCCCATGACAAAACTCAGACTGTGCAACGTAATAATGTCTGCCGGGGTTAATTATGCTATTAGGGATAATGGGCGAGCCAGCCTGACACTGGCCCGCATTATTAACAATAGACTATTTCACCGCTTCCACGGCCTTGATCAGATCCTGGTATTTTGCACCAAACTGATCGCGTACCGGCTGTGTCGCTTTGTAACCGTCATTCCGCACCTACTTTAAGAATAAATTCGACGGTATCGCTCGCCGAGAACATCAACGATGGTCTTGTGAACAGAATTGAGGTTGGATACTTGTGGTGGTCTGTCACCAATACTGA
>NZ_JBPETA010000043.1:0-21859 GCF_051710365.1 Symbiopectobacterium sp.
GTTCAGTATTGGTGACAGACCACCACAAGTATCCAACCTCAATTCTATTCACAAGACCATCGTTGATGTTCTCGGCGAGCGATACCGTCGAATTTATTCTTAAAGTAGGTGCGGAATGACGGGTTAATCATATGTATCA
This sequence comes from Symbiopectobacterium sp., assembly GCF_051710365.1. Lineage (NCBI taxonomy): Bacteria > Pseudomonadati > Pseudomonadota > Gammaproteobacteria > Enterobacterales > Enterobacteriaceae > Symbiopectobacterium > Symbiopectobacterium sp. The sequence continues at coordinate 140 of NZ_JBPETA010000043.1, forward strand.
AAAAAATGAGGCGACCTGCGTCGCCTCGTTGTTCTGCGTTTTTCTAAGAGAGAAAAACCGTCATTTATTGCGTCACGATGGTCTCGATACGTTCCGGGCCCCAGTCATTGCCAAAGCCCCAACCCCGCCGGTAACGCCAATCCCACCCCCATGGATCGGCTGCGCCAGGCGGCAAGATGACCTGCTGCGTTTCATTCCAGCGTTGATAACCCGTCACATTGATCACCACAAAGCGATAAGGCCTACTGCCTATCTGACCTTGCTCCATCTCCGCGACCGAACCCACTACCGTCACCAGTCGCCCCTGAAAATCGAGGGGTTCAAGGAAGCCTTTGACGTTGGCAATAAATCGCCCTTCCGAAACGCTCTCCAACTGGGGCCGCGCCCAGCGATCCAGCGGTAGGCTGACAATCACCAGCCGGGTTTTGTCATTTTCGTTATGCACGGCCACAACGCGACCGCCGAGACGCGCCTCCTGGCCCAAGGCCATCTGCGGCATCAACGTGATTTGCGACAAACGGTCGTACGGTCTTTCTGAACTGCTCTGGATGGATTCAGGAATAGAGGAACAGCCTGCCAGCAACAGTGCCAGCGCCAGCGCCAGCGCCGCGAACGTCACCTGTTTTGACCAATAAGAAATCGCCATTATACTGATCCCTTTGCCATTACCTACTCATTAGAGTAGGCAGTAATGCAATAAGTTGCGCGGTTATCAGGCGCGACCGGGTAATTTTTTCCAGGTGACATTGTTGCGCAGATAACGCGGCAAGGCATCGGCGACGGCGACCGCGTTACCTGACTGCCACTGATGGCAGGCCAGCGGCAGCATATCCTGCGCCTGTGGCAGCAGCATATCGCCTGGCGTCAGAGCGATCTCCGCGTGGGCAGCCAGTGTCGGATACGCCTCCCACCCGGTTCCAACGGTCGCCCACTCACCGCGCAGCAATAGGGTACGCTCCAGCACCTGCTGTGGCGTCAGCACGGCTTCATGTTCGTCGCCCTGCCAGCTGCCGTCAACATCACGCTGATACTCTGCCCAATAGACCTCCCCCATGCGGGCGTCAATAGCCGCCAGCACGCGCGTTGCACCCGTGCGACGCCAGGCCCCTTGCGCCATCATCGCGAGCGTGGAGATACCCAGCATCGGTAAATCTGCGCCTAACGCCAGCCCCTGAGCAATACCAATACCGATTCGTACACCGGTAAAACTGCCGGGACCTTGGCCAAAGGCCAGCGCATCCAGACTGTTCAACGCCACACCGGTTTCAGCCAACACCTGTTGCACCATCGCCAACACGCGTTGGGTATGCTCACGGGGACATACTTCATACAGGGAGAAAATTTGACCATCATTCCAGAGTGCAACGGAACAGGCTTCCGTCGCAGTATCGAGCGCTAAAATTCGCGTAGACATGCCGACCTCAGGCAGGGAAACAAAATAACGCGGCGTAGCATAGCACACCGCGAATGGAATTACTCCGAGGCATCACACCGCCTCGTGCGGGAAAGAAAACGGATCGCTTGAGACAAATCGCGCGTGCGGGCAGCGGGCGGCAGGCTTTGCAGAAAGGTTTTGCCGTAAGGACGCATCACCAGACGGTTATCGCAGATAACGATAACGCCGCGATCGTCCACATCACGAATCAAACGCCCCACCCCTTGTTTCAGGGTGATGACCGCATCGGGCAGTTGTACCTCGTCAAACGGATCGCCGCCGCGCAGGCGGCAATCTTCGATACGCGCTTTCAGCAGCGGGTCATCTGGTGAGGTAAACGGCAGTTTATCGATAATCACACAAGAGAGCGCATCACCGCGCACATCCACCCCTTCCCAGAAGCTGCTGGTCGCCACCAGCAACGCATTCCCCGCAGAGACAAACTGCGCTAATAGTTGCGCCTTGCTGGTTTCGCCCTGAAGCAACACAGGCAATGTCAATGAGGCGCGGAACTCTGCGGCCAGATCGCGCATCATTTGGTGCGAGGTACACAGCATAAAGCAACGTCCGCGATTTGCCTCGATGAGTGGACGCAACTGAGTGGCCAGGCGTTGTGCCGCACCGCGTTGCTGCATCTCCGGCAGAAAACGTGGCACGCAAAGCAGCGTCTGCTGCGCATAATCAAACGGGCTCGGCAGCAGCATGGATTGGGCATGGTCCAATCCCAAACGCTCGGTAAAGTGTTCGACCCGGTCGTTGACTGACAGCGTCGCCGAGGTAAATATCCACGCGGCTTTCTTCTCTTGCATCAGCTCACAAAAACGGTCTGCCACGGAGAGTGGCGTCAGCGCCAGCACAAAGTGCCGCGCATTACATTCATACCAATAACTGTAGCCGGCCTGTTGCACATCCTGTAGCCGCTTGAGACGGGCACGATACAGGGTAGCGCGTTCAAAGGCGGCATCCAGCAGCGCCGAGCGCCCGAGCGAAAGTTTGGCAACGTCATAGCAGAGCTCAAGCGCATCATCGAGCAACAGCAGCGCGCGTTGCAGCGACGGCTGCGCCAGCACATCACGCAGGTTGCCGCGAAAACCGGGCTCCCCCAGTGCCAGCCGAAAATCCTGTGTGCTTTGCGATAAGCGATCGGCGGATTTTTGCAGTTGAGCCGCATCGCGCACTTCGGTGCGATACGCGATAATGATATCTTTCGCCAGATCGAGCAATTGACGACTCGTGAGTTGCTGACCAAAGTAGTGGCTGGCGATATCGGTGATCTGGTGCGCTTCATCGAAAATAACCACATCGCTATCCGGGATCAGCTCAGCAAATCCGCTCTCTTTGACCACCATATCAGCCAGATAGAGGTGATGGTTAACCACCACGACATCGGATTCCATCGCCTTACGCCGCGCTTTGACCACGAAGCATTCTTTATAATGCGGGCAATCGCTCCCCAGACAGTTGTCATTGGTGCTGGTGACTAGCGGCCACACCGCGCTATCCTCCGCCACGTCGGTGCAGGTACTGATGTCACCGTCCACCGTGGCCGATGACCATCCCCGCAAACGTACCAGTTCGCTCAACGCTTCACCGCTCAGATCACCACCAGCCAGTGATTGTTGCTCCAGCCGCTCGATACACAGATAGTTCGATCGGCCTTTGAGTAACGCGACCTGCCCGGTGTAACCCAAGGCGGTGGCGATGCGCGGCAAATCACGTGAAAAAAGCTGGTCCTGAAGGGCTTTCGAACCAGTGGAGACAATGACCTTGCGTTCGGAACGCAGCGCCGGAACCAGATAGGCATAGGTTTTGCCGGTCCCGGTGCCCGCTTCAACCACCAGCGCACGTTGTTCGACAATGGCACGCTCTACCGCAGCAGCCATATCGCGCTGAGGTTCACGCGGTTTAAAACCGTCAATGGCTCGCGCCAGGGTGCCTTCGGGAGAAAAATCGTCCTGTACGGAATGTTTTGTCACACACGCTCTCTATTTGTCACTGCCCAATTGCCACAACCAAAACCGGAAGGGATGCGGTGAAGCTATTGCCCAATTATGCCCTGTGTCTGTCCCGGCAGCCACCCTGCATCGCGATCGCATCGCCTCACCCCGCAGAATCATGGTAGGCTGCAAAACGATTTTTATCTTTTAGGATTGATACAGGGAGACATCCAATGACAGACATTATCAGAATTCAACCAGAAGCCCGCTGGTCTGAATCAGAATTCAACCAGAAGCCCGCTGGTCTGATGCCGTAATTCATAACGGCGCCCTTTACTACACCAGCGTGCCGGAGAACCTGGATGCCGATGCTCAGGCGCAAACCGAAAGCACCCTGGCACAGCTTGATGCCATCCTGAGTCAGAATGGTTCAGACAAAACGCGTCTGTTGGATGTGACGATTTTCCTTGCTGACGCAGCAGACTTTAGCGCCATGAATGCCGCCTGGGATGCCTGGGTGGTGGCAGGCCAGGCACCGGTACGCTGTACTGTAGAAGCGCGTCTGATGAACCCGAAATATAAAGTGGAAATCAAGGCCATCGCCGCGCTGTAGTGCATTCTGAAAGGCGTGCGCTAAGCGCCTGCGTTAGGGCTTATTCATCCTCGTCACTTTCATTAGAAGTGACAGCGTCACTTCTATGTTGCCGCCGTAAATCAGCGGCAACCAGTGCGATGGCCTCTCCGCTGCTCATACCTTGCGCCATCAGCGATTGAATACGTTCAACCGCATCTTGCTGCTGCGAGTGGGTTAAAGGGGGCATATCATTAAACATTCAGTCAGCTTCCTTATACGCCGTAAGCGAATTGTGCTAGGCTGACGCACTCGCGTGGCCTATAAACACGCATCATAACGCTAACGACGATATTAATCAGCACCTGCACGATGACATAACACCGATGGATTCTCGTTTACCTGATTTTCACAGACTGCCTTATCAGCCGGGTGCCCTGCTGCATCTGTTTGCCCGCTTTTCTTGTCAGCCATGGGCCATGCTGCTGCACTCCGGTTTTGCCGATCACCAGCACAACCGTTTCGATATCATGGTGGCCGACCCGGTAGCAACGTTAACCACTCAGGGTGATGAGACGCTCATCACGCGCGCGGACGGCGCAGAGCGATCCACGCAAGATCCCTTCTTGTTGGTGCGCCAGGCGATGACGCGAGCCGGAATCACCGCGCACACGCATCCCGATATGCCTTTTCAAGGCGGTGCGCTTGGCCTGTTTGGTTACGATCTCGGACGACGCGTCGAAACGCTGCCGTCACAGGCAAAGCAAGATATCCACCTGCCGGACATGGCGGTGGGCATCTACGACTGGGCGCTGATCGCCGACCACCAGCAGCAGACGCTTACGTTGGTGGCCTATGACAACCATGAGGCGCGGCTGGCCTGGTTATCCGCGCCGCCAGATGTGACTTCCCTTGGCGATTTCCAACTGACTACCCCGTGGCAGTCCAATATGACACGGGAAGAGTACGGCATCCGCTTCCAACACATTCAAGCCTATCTGCGCACGGGGGATTGCTATCAGGTCAACCTGGCACAGCGCTTCAGCGCAGGTTATCGCGGTGATGAATGGCAGGCTTTTCTCTCGCTCTCTGATGCCAATCGGGCCCCGTTTTCTGCGTTTATCCGCTTGCCGGAGCATTGCGTCATCAGCGTATCGCCAGAGCGTTTCTTGCAGTTACAAAACCAGCGCATTGAAACACGCCCCATCAAGGGGACGCTGCCGCGCGCTGCCGATCCACAGGAAGATGCGCGCCGCGCCATGGCGCTTGCTGCTTCGCAGAAAGATCGGGCAGAGAATTTAATGATTGTCGACCTGCTGCGTAATGATATTGGCCGCGTTGCCGTACCCGGCAGCGTGCGGGTGCCTGCGCTGTTTCACGTTGAGCCGTTTCCGGCGGTGCACCATCTGGTCAGCACCATTGAAGCAAGGCTACCGGAAAACAGTCATGCCACGGATTTGCTGCGCGCCTGTTTTCCCGGTGGATCCATCACCGGTGCGCCCAAAATTCGCGCCATGGAGATTATCGAAGAGCTGGAACCGCATCGCCGCAACGCCTATTGTGGCAGCATTGGCTATATCAGCGTCTGTGGAACCATGGATACCAGCATTACCATTCGCACACTGATTGCAGAACAGGGGCAGCTTCACTGCTGGGCGGGCGGTGGTATCGTGGCAGACAGCCAGGAACAGGCAGAATACCAGGAAACCCTGGATAAACTGGGCCGTATTCTTCCTCTACTAAACGCGGCGCACAGGTTATGAGTACAATAATTCAGCCAGTTACCTTTCCATTCCCCCCGCTGACTGACGATTTGTCGAACTTAGTCACGCGCTTTCAGTTGCAGCGTGCACCGCATACCAAACCGGTGCGCCAAGTGCGTAAAGCGGCTGTGCTGGTGCCGATTGTGTGCCACACCGATGCTCCGACGCTATTACTGACCCGGCGCGCCAGCACGCTGCGCAAGCATGCCGGGCAAGTTGCCTTCCCCGGAGGTGCCGCAGACAGTAGCGACGCCAGCCTGATCGCCACGGCATTGCGCGAAGCCCAAGAGGAAGTGTCTATTGCCCCTGAGGTCGTGACGGTGTTAGGCACCCTGCCGCCACTGGACAGTGTCAGCGGCTTTCAGGTCACGCCCGTGGTTGGGCTGTTACCGGCCAATATTCGCGTTGCGCCCAATGCGGATGAGGTGGCAGAACTGTTTGAAATGCCGTTGACCGATGCGTTTTCGCTGGCGCGCTATTATCCGCTGGATATTGAGCGACAGCGCCAAACGCACCGCGTTTATCTTTCCTGGTATCGGCAACAGTTTGTCTGGGGGCTGACTGCCGCCATCATTCGCCAGCTTGCGCTTCAAGTCTCCGCCTCAACCGACTGAAATGTAGCATTTTATTCTGATGATCCCCTGCGTGGACATTAACCACACATAAACAGGGGTATTTCTATTCACCTGATTATCCTTGTCAAACGCAAGTGTGATGCGGATCTGCTATAAGTTATCTTCACCTGGCGCATAAGATTTTTTCATGTGAAAAGCCCACTCCTGCCATATAAACCCCACTATAATAGCGCGATCCAAGGAGTATTATTCTAAATCTGCGCTTTTGAGGAGCTTTCGCGTGATAAGCGTTTTCGACATGTTCAAGATCGGTATTGGCCCTTCAAGCTCTCATACGGTTGGACCGATGAAAGCCGGTAAGCAATTTGTCGATGATTTGATTGAGCTGGGTAAACTTGGCGATGTTACCCGCATCGCCGTTGACGTCTATGGCTCGCTCTCCCTGACCGGGAAAGGACACCATACCGACATCGCCATCATTATGGGACTGGCGGGCAACATGCCCGATACCATCACCATCGATGCCATTCCGGGATTTATCCGCGACGTGGAACAGTGCGAACGCTTGCTGCTGGCAAACGGTCAGCATGAAGTGGATTTTCCGCTGCACGGCGGCATGAATTTTCGCAGTGAAAATCTCTCCCTGCACGAGAATGGCATGACAATCACCGCTTTTGGCGGCGACCTACCTCTGTATCGCAACACCTATTACTCCATCGGCGGTGGATTTATCGTTGATGAAGCCCACTTTGGACAAAGCAGCGCAGGTGTCGTTCAGGTGCCGTTTCCCTTCCACTCGGCAAAAGAGATGCTGGTGCACTGTAAACAGCACGGTCTGTCCCTTTCCGGGTTAGTGATGCGCAATGAGTTGGCGCTACACAGCCGGGATAAGATTGAGTGCTACTTCGCTAATGTATGGCAAACCATGCATGCCTGCATCGAGCGCGGTATCAATACCGAAGGGGTGTTGCCCGGCCCGCTGCGCGTGCCGCGTCGCGCCTCGGCGCTGCGTCGTATTCTGGGTGCCGCAGGCAAACACTCCAACGACCCGATGGACGTGGTCGATTGGGTTAACATGTTTGCCCTCGCCGTGAATGAAGAAAACGCCGCTGGCGGCCGCGTCGTAACCGCACCGACCAACGGTGCTTGCGGGATCGTTCCGGCGGTATTGGCTTATTACGATCATTTTATTGAGCCGATCACCACCGACATTGCCCTGCGTTACTTCCTCGCCGCCGGAGCGATTGGCATACTGTACAAGATGAATGCCTCGATCTCCGGGGCGGAAGTTGGCTGTCAGGGTGAAGTCGGCGTGGCCTGTTCCATGGCGGCAGCAGGCCTGGCGGAATTACTTGGTGCCAGTCCGGAGCAAGTGTGCGTTGCCGCTGAAATTGGTATGGAGCACAACCTCGGTCTCACTTGCGATCCTGTCGCAGGTCAGGTTCAGGTACCGTGCATTGAGCGCAATGCCATCGCCTCGGTGAAAGCCATCAATGCAACACGCATGGCCATGCGTCGCACCAGTGAACCGCGCGTATCGCTCGATAAAGTGATTGAAACCATGTACGAAACCGGCAAAGACATGAATGCCAAATACCGCGAAACCTCGCGTGGTGGTTTGGCCGTGAAAGTACAATGTGATTAACAGCGCGATTGGTTGAATGTCACGCCCAAAAAGCAAAACCCCTCAACTGAGGGGTTTTTTAGTGTGCGTTGCGAAGATTACTCTTCTTTCATCCGCATAAGGATCGGCCAAACGCGTCACCCGCACCAGTTCGATACGGTATTCCGATGCGGCCATGATCTCAAAGCGGAAGTGATGCAGTTCAATCACCTCGCCCACCTTGGGAATTTCATTGCTGTGTGCCAGCAACAACCCCGCCAACGACGCATATTCTTCTTTCGGATCGACCAGTTCATGGCTGTCCAGCACCTGTTGCAACGTGTGCAAATCGGTGCCGCCTTTCACCAACCAGCCGCCCTCTTCGACCACAATATCCGGCGTTTCATCTTCATCCGGGAATTCACCGGCAATCGCTTCCAGAATATCCAACGGCGTCACCAGCCCTTGTACCACACCAAACTCATTGGTGACGACAACCAGGCTGCCCTTGGCACGGCGCAGTACCGGTAACAGATTGATGGCATCCAGCGTATCAGGCACCACCAGCGGCGGTGTGGCAGCAGCAAAGCTCTCCACATCTACACCGTTATCCAGCGCCACCAGCAATTCTTTGGCACGCACCACACCGACCAACTCATCCAGAGAACCACGGCAAACCGGGAACAGGCTGTGCGGCGTATCCAGTAATTGCACGCGAATATCGTCAATCGAGCGTTCACTGTCCACCCAGGAGATCTCGGTACGCGGCGTCATCACACTGCGCAGCGAGCGCGATGCCAGCGTCAATACACCGCTGATCATGTAGCGTTCTTCTTCTGCGAAGGTTTCCATGGCGGGAGATGTCGGTTTGGCTTCTTCATCGTCCGTGGCTTTACGCGCGCCCATCAGACGCAGGATCGCTTCGGCAGTCCGCTCGCGCATCGGGCGACGCGACTGGTGCTTAATGAAATTGCGGCGCGCAATCTGGTTAAACAGCTCTATGAGAATCGAGAAACCGATCGCAGCGTACAGGTAACCTTTCGGAATATGAAAACCGAAACCTTCCGCCATCAAGCTCAAACCGATCATCAGCAAGAAGCTAAGGCAGAGTACCACCACCGTCGGGTGGGCATTGACGAAGTTCATGAGTGGCTTGGATGCCAGCAGCATCACCACCATCGCAATCACCACCGCCGTCATCATCACGCCGATATGGTTAACCATACCGACAGCCGTGATCACCGCATCCAGTGAGAAGACGGAATCCAGCACCACAATCTGTGCGACAACCGCCCAGAAGCTGGCGTGAACCTTGGGCCCGTTATGCTCATGCGGCCGATTTTCCAGCCGTTCATGCAGCTCCGTAGTGGCTTTGAATAGCAAAAATAGCCCCCCCGCCAGCAAGATCATATCGCGCGCGGAGAAACCGTAACCAGCGATAGTGATCAGTGGGTTGGTCAGTTTCACCATCCATGAAATCAGAGACAGCAGCCCCAAGCGCATCAAGAGCGCCAGCGAGAGGCCAATAACACGGGCCTTGTCGCGCTGCTTCGGCGGCAACTTATCCGCCAGAATGGCGATGAACACCAGGTTATCGATACCCAGAACGATTTCCAATACTACCAGCGTCAACAGGCCCGCCCAGATTGAGGGATCTAGCAAAAATTCCATGTCAGACTCCAGAAATGGTGCAAGCAGACAGCATCAACACCGTCGGTGTGATGTGGCGCAACATAGGGGAAACAGCAAGAGAAAAAATACCGCCCTGGCGGCTATCGATAAGTGGGTGACCCATCAGGTCAGCCCCAGAAACAGCACCGGCGCAGGCCGGCTGGGTAAGAAAGGATTGTCGGTGACGGTCCATATAGAGTGGGTCGAAACCCTGTGCTCCTAAGCAATTAAACAGGAAGCTACTCTAGCAGGTTGTTTCGAATTTTTACAAAAATTTCTTTGCTACCAAAAAACGCCAATGCACAACGTTTCTTAACATGCCCGTGATATTGTTCTCAATCACATAACAAACGACGTTTTAACCAGAAAATACGTGAGAAACGTCACACTATTTATTTTTTCAGTGGGTAAAATAAATCGGACATTACACCCATGATGGGGAGCCTGAATCGTTTCATAGCATATAACGCTACAGCGCATCCTTTTTATTCTTTTGTGATTCTTGAGTAAAAACTTGCGTTCATACTGATATCACTTCGGTTAATTGTCTTCCCCTTAACCGGATGCATTGAGTACCTTAAATAGAATGAGGAGGTAGCAAGTGAGTATTGCAATTATGTTGTGCACTCACGGATCCACCGCCGGGCCGCTGCTGAAAACAGCGGAAATGATTCTGGGTGAACAAAGTAACGTTGCCTGGATTGATTTCGTTCCCGGTGAAAATGCGGAAACGTTAATTGAGAAATATCAGGCTAAGCTCGAAACGTTGGATACGTCGCTTGGCGTGCTGTTTCTTGTTGATACCTGGGGCGGCAGCCCGTTCAATGCCGCCAGCCGTCTGGTCACGGATAAGGCCAACCATGACGTGATTGCCGGAGTGAATATCCCGATGCTGGCAGAAACGTTTATGGCGCGCGACGATAACCCTAGCTTCGAGGAGTTGATCGCCATCGCGCTTGAAGCGGGTCGCGCAGGCGTGAAAGCGCTGAAAGCCGCTGAACCGGCGCCTGCCGCCAAACCGGTGGCTAAAGCCGTTGCCCCCGCGCAGGTTGGCCCTGGTGGGCATATTATGAAGATTGGCCTCGCGCGTATTGATGACCGCTTGATTCACGGTCAGGTAGCAACCCGCTGGACCAAAGAGACCAATGTCAGCCGCATTATCGTCGTAAGTGACGAAGTTGCCGCCGATAACGTGCGCAAAACGCTGTTGACACAGGTTGCCCCTCCCGGTGTAACCGCCCACGTGGTAGACGTTGCCAAAGCGATCCGGGTGTATGAAAACCCGAAATACGCCAACGACCGCGTGATGCTGTTGTTCACCAATCCCACCGATGTGCAACGTCTGGTTGAGAATGGCGTTGAAATCACCTCCGTGAACATCGGCGGCATGGCGTATCGTCAAGGTAAAACCCAGGTGAATAACGCCGTCTCCATTGATGCCAAAGATATCGAAGCCTTCAAGGCGTTGGATGCGCGCGGCATTGAACTGGAAGTCAGAAAGGTCTCCACCGATTCTAAACTTAAAATGATGGATCTGATTGCCAAGGTGAATAGCTAACGACAACAGCATTGCCGCACTATGGCACGTTAATGCTGTGTCTCGACTATGTTTATTTTGACCATATTTACTCAGACAGTTTTCTCATAGGAGAAGTACAATGGAGATAACAACACTTCAACTTGTGCTGATATTTCTCGTCTCATGCGTCTCGGGGATGGGGTCTATTCTTGATGAATTCCAGTTTCACCGCCCTCTGGTCGCCTGTACGTTGATTGGTGCCGTGCTCGGTGATTTGCAAACCGGGATCATCATCGGTGGTACCCTGGAAATGATCGCGCTGGGATGGATGAATATCGGTGCTGCTGTAGCACCTGATGCTGCACTCGCGTCCATCATCTCTACCATTCTGGTTATCGCCGGTGATCAGGGCGTTGGAGCCGGTATTGCGCTGGCCATCCCGCTTGCCGCCGCAGGCCAAGTCTTGACCATTATCGTTCGTACCATCACCGTGGCCTTCCAACACGCCGCTGATAGCGCAGCGGAACGCGGTAATTTAAACGCCATCAGTTGGATTCACGTCTCCGCCCTGCTGTTGCAGGCAATGCGTATCGCCATTCCGGCACTGATTGTGGCCGTGTCCGTCGGTACAGAAGCCGTCCACACACTGCTGAACTCCATCCCTGAGGTGGTGACCAACGGGTTGAATATCGCAGGTGGTATGATCGTAGTGGTTGGTTATGCAATGGTTATCAACATGATGCGTGCTGACTACCTGATGCCGTTCTTCTATCTTGGCTTCGTAACTGCCGCCTTCACCCAGTTCAACCTGGTTGCGCTGGGGGTAATTGGTATCGTCATGGCGATCATGTACATCCAGTTAAGCCCGAAATACAACAAGGCGCAGGGGCAACCCGCCACCGCATCGGGCAACAACGATCTTGATAACGAACTGGACTAACAGGGGTGAGAGAAATGGTTGATTCAACGCAAGAGAAAAAACTGACGCCCAGCGATATCCGTGCGGTGTTTATTCGCTCCAACCTGTTTCAGGGATCGTGGAACTTCGAACGTATGCAGGCACTGGGATTCTGTTTTTCCATGGTGCCAGTCATTCGTCGTCTGTACCCGGAAAACTCGGAAGAGCGTAAACAGGCTATCAAACGTCATCTTGAGTTTTTTAACACGCAACCTTTCGTGGCCGCGCCAGTCCTGGGTGTCACCATGGCGATGGAAGAACAGCGTGCAAACGGCGCTCCGATTGATGACGGCGCGATCAACGGCCTGAAAGTCGGTCTGATGGGACCGTTGGCCGGTGTCGGCGACCCGATTTTCTGGGGAACCGCCCGTCCGGTATTTGCCGCATTGGGTGCGGGTATTGCCATGAGTGGCAGCCTGCTCGGCCCCATTTTGTTCTTCGTGCTGTTTAACCTGGTACGTTTGCTAGTGCGCTACTACGGCGTGGCTTACGGTTACCGTAAAGGTATTGATATCGTCAGTGACATGGGTGGCGGCTTCCTGCAAAAGATGACCGAGGGGGCATCTATCCTCGGCCTGTTTGTCATGGGGGCGTTAGTTAACAAGTGGACCCATGTAAACATCCCCATGGTGGTTTCGCGCGTCACCAATCAGAACGGTGAAACGACGGTCACCACGGTGCAATCGATCCTCGATCAGTTGATGCCTGGGTTGGTGCCGCTGCTGCTGACGTTCGGCTGTATGTGGTTGTTACGGAGTAAAGTGAATGCACTGTGGTTGATTATCGGCTTCTTTGCTATTGGTATCTTTGGCTACTGGATTGGGCTGCTGGGCGTTTAACACCGACAGCACTCAGCAACGGCGATGGGCGGTGCCTGCACCGCTCATCGTCAGCGAGCCTGTGATAAACTACCGGACGCGCCGTGACTCACGCCGCGTCCTTTATTTTTCGCCCTATAACGCGTTTAGCTCAACGCAAAGACTCAGGAGCATACTATGTCAACAACGGATATTGTGCTGATCGTCGTTATTGCGCTTATGTTGGCGTATGCCATTTTTGATGAATTTATCCAACCACTGCGTCAGGGAGGTACCCTGTTGCGGGTGCCGTTGCGTCGCACCAATCGGCTGGATACGCTAATTTTCGTCAGTCTTATCGGCATTCTTATCTATCATAACATCATTCATAACGGTACGGTATTAACTACCACGTTATTAATATCTCTGGTGGCAATGTCCATATATCTCTCTTATATTCGCCGCCCAAAATTATTATTCAAGGATACCGGTTTTATCTATGCCAACATTTTTATTCCTTATACCCGTATTCGTAACATGAATTTATCCGAAGACGGCGTACTTGTGGTCGACTTGGAAAAACACCGTTTACTGATCAACGTGCAACAATTAGATGACCTTGAAAAAATATATAAATTTATGGTTTAAAATCAATAATATAAACAAATCGTTTTTTGATATATCCAGTTCATTCCCTAAGTTCCCACACGATGACTGGTTATATTTAACCCTGTTAACACTATTATTATTTTGTGAACTCAACACCCTACATGATAATGAAAATAATTATCAATTACATTTGAGGCGATAATAAAGAAATCCCTGCTTTTTATCGGTTGTTTCACGCGTAAATATTATGGTAAGGTTGCGCCGTCATTTGGGGAGTAGCCAATTTCTGAATATCAGTTTCAGAAATGCCCGTATCAACATACTCGTTTTATACCGAAAGATTGCCAATACCTCCGTCATGCAGAAGCGGATATACGACAGCAGGTATAGTAAAAACGTGGTACGGGCGGCAGTGATGCAGGCGAGACCATAGACACATGTCCCCTATTTAGGTTGGGAAGGCGACATGTGGATATGGAGAACCGCCCAGCCGAGGCTATTGCTATGAATCTTTCTGCTACGCTTATTCTTGCTTTTGGCATGTCCATGGATGCCTTTGCGGCTTCCATCGGTAAAGGTGCCGTCCTGCACAAACCACGCTTTCGCGACGCGATTCGCACCGGATTAATCTTTGGGCTGATCGAAGCCATTACCCCCCTTATCGGTTGGGCGCTGGGTTTCTTCGCCAGCCAATATATCATTGAGTGGGATCATTGGGTGGCTTTCACGCTGTTGGTCATCCTCGGTGGGCGCATGATTATGCAAGGCATAAGCAGCGCGCATAACGAGGACGATGAACCGGTGCGCCGCCATACGCTGTTTGCCCTGATTTGTACCGCCATCGCCACCAGTCTCGATGCCATGGCCATCGGCGTAGGTCTGGCCTTCTTGCAGGTCAATATCTTCCATACCGCGATGGTTATCGGCTGCGCCACCATGGTTATGGTGACATTAGGTATGATGATTGGCCGCTACATCGGTCCGCTGATGGGGAAAAAGGCTGAAATCTTTGGCGGTGTGGTGTTGATTGGTATTAGCAGCAATATTCTCTACGAACACTTGTTCAGCGTTGCCTGATTAGCGCACGTTAATAAAAAGGGAGCCTGCGCTCCCTTTTTTAATGCGACTCAACATCTCTCTGATGAAAGCGGATAATGAAATCCGTCTCACACGCAAAGCGCTCGGTATCCAACAGTTGCTGTTTAACCGCTTGCGACGCGCGCCAGGCAAAGGGCGTCATTTGCAACAATGCCGCTGCCTCATCACCGCCCAAGGACATTTCATACGCCAGCGAGTGCTCTGCTTGCAGCGTAAAACCCGGCAGCACCTCTGCTTTTATCGGGTGCAGCATGACAGCATCATAGACCTGGGCCTTAAGCTGGTACAAATGACGCGGACCGGGAGAAACGGTGATCACCCACCCCTGCGCTTTTACGGTTCTCGCCAACTCTTCCCCGTCACGGGGCGCATAAATTTTCAGTATTCCATCCAGCGTCGCATCCCCGAACGGTAAACGTCGGCTTGAGGCAACGCAAAATTCAACCGCCGTATAGCGTTTTGCGGCCCGCTGAATAGCGGCCTTAGAGATATCCAGGCCGAAAATCTGAACTGCCGGTAACGCGTCCGCCAAAGCCCCGGTGTAATACCCTTCACCACAGCCAATATCCAGCAGTGCCTGCGCCTGCGATGCGAGCACGCGATGGATGTGTTGCAATAGCGCAGCCTGTAACGGCTGATAATGACCTGCATCCAGAAAAAGGCGACGGGCACGCATCATCTCTGCGTTGTCACCGGGCATTTTGGAGCGCTTAAATTGCACCGGTAAAAGATTGACGTAGCCTTCTCTGGCGCGATCGAAATGATGCGTGCCGCATGACCATTGGCGATCGTTAGCCTGTAATGGCTGATGGCAGAGCGGGCATTGATAAAACATGGACATATTTTCCTACAGAGCGATAAAAACACGTGCAGATAGGCGGCAATGAGAAAGGCAGACAACAAAAAACCCGCACCATGGCGGGTTTTGCACCGGAAACGGTAATTACAGCGCGGTTACGTTAACAGCAGAAGGACCTTTCTGGCCGTCTTGAATTTCGAACTCTACGCTCTGGCCTTCAGCCAGCGTTTTAAAACCGGTACCTTGGATTGCAGAGAAGTGAACAAACACGTCTTTGCTGCCGTCAGCAGGCGTAATGAAACCAAAACCTTTGGACTCATTGAACCACTTAACCTGACCTTTAATCTTTGCCATTTTACACATTTCCTTTAATTGTTTAAACCGCCCAAAGGCGTTATACAGACAAACCAAAGTCGTTACTGCTTTGAGGCACCAAGATAAGGATCGGCAGAGAAGTAGTGCGCAACGCTAACGGTTGTATCATTAACTTCCTTACTGAAAATGCCACTCATATACAGAACTGTACCTCGTTTCACCCAGATGCGTTATTACACACTCTGAAAACGATGGCAAGCCATTTTTCTTCAGTCGCAGAGGTGCCGCACAAAATAAGACTTCATCTCCGGTAACAGCAGCATAAAACACGCCATTGGCATCATAAACAGCTCGCGCATAACCAACTGAATATTCGTTATTTTATTTATTAACCCGTAAAATGTAACTCGTTAGGAATCCTTGCTACCGTTAAGGCGCGTTTACCATAGCAAAATGTTATAAATTTAGAACTTATTTACGATAAGAAAATAAAAGAAGTGGTTTCTTATTATTATGCTACCGGGAGGAAAATGCATCCTATGACACAGGTTCCTCCCGCCAGGATCCATTAATACCCTTGAACCATTATGCCAACTAATAACGCCAGTACTACCAAGAGAATGATACTGGCCATCTTCCAGCGCCTTTCTGATTTTGCTCCGATTGCGAATACCCTCCCAACATCGCATACTTCCATTGCACACCTTTTGGTATATCGGCCGATCAACAATTTTTTTTATGCATGTTGTGCCGCCAGACAGCATTTAGCGTCCAACGAAAAAACACCAAAAACACAACAGCAACAGTTAGACTTCATTCGTTACGTTAAGTAATATTTATTAACCAGAATCACGATTTTACAACAAGGCAACGTTCAGGATATGCAAGGATCGCGCAAAAGCACACGGCAGTGGATAAACACAGGGTATCAGCGTCGCAATTATCGCAAGAGACGCTTGACTTAAATGCGATTGAGAATTATTTTCATCCGATAATTAACCATCGCGACTTGTAATGATATGTCTATGCGTTTCTTTCAGGCCTTCACCCCTTCTCGAATTGTAAATCTTACCCTGCCTCTGGCGCTCTTCGCCGCATTCATTCTCGCTTCACCCGCGAATGCCAAAGACAAACTCAAGGTGGTAACCACCTTTACCATTATTCAGGATATCGCGCAGAACATCGCGGGAGAGGCGGCTATCGTTGAATCGATCACCAAGCCGGGCGCAGAGATCCATGACTACCAACCCACACCGCGGGATATCGTTAAGGCACAGTCCGCAGATCTTATCTTGTGGAACGGTTTGAATCTGGAGCGCTGGTTTAGTCGCTTCTTTGAAAATATTAAAGATGTCCCGGCGGTTACGGTGACGGAAGGGATAACACCACTGCCTATCCGTGAAGGGACCTATAACGGCAACCCGAACCCACATGCTTGGATGTCACCCAGCAACGCCTTAATTTATATCGAGAACATCCGTAAGGGGCTGGTGCAATACGATCCGGATAACGCGGAGATCTATAACCGTAATGCTAAAGCCTATGCGGAAAAAATCACCGCACTGGATGCCCCCCTGCGTGAACGTTTGGCGAGGATTCCAGAAGCACAGCGGTGGCTCGTCACCAGCGAAGGGGCCTTTAGCTACCTCACCACCGATTATCAATTCAACGAAGTCTATCTGTGGCCGATCAATGCTGATGAGCAGGGTTCCCCCCAGCAAGTGCGCCGCGTGATCGATACCGTGCGTGAAAAACACATCCCGGTGGTGTTTAGTGAAAGCACCATTTCTGATAAACCGGCTAAGCAGGTCAGTAAAGAAACAGGCGCGAAATATGGCGGCGTGTTGTATGTTGACTCATTGTCTAATGAAAAGGGTCCGGTTCCCACCTATCTGGATCTGCTGCAAACCACGGTGAACACCATCGCCGAAGGATTCAATCAATGAGTCGTACACCTGAATTAGCCCTCACCGTCGACGATGTCTCTGTGACGTACAGCAATGGCCATCAGGCGATTCGAAACGCGTCATTTTCACTGGGCGGCGGCACGATCTGCGCTCTGGTCGGGGCCAACGGCAGCGGTAAATCCACCTTATTCAAGAGCATCATGGGGCTGGTGAAGCCCTCTTCGGGCCAGGTCCGTCTTAACGGTGAAGCTATCAGTGAGGCGTTGAAAAAAAATCTCATCGCTTATGTGCCGCAAACTGAAGAGGTTGACTGGAATTTTCCCGTGCTGGTTTCCGACGTGGTGATGATGGGGCGCTACGGCAAAATGAACTTTTTGCGCATCCCGCGCCAGCAAGATCGTGACGTGATAAACGATGCCATGGCCCGTGTCGGCATGAGTGCGCTGAGTCAACGCCAAATCGGTGAACTCTCCGGCGGTCAAAAAAAGCGGGTTTTCCTGGCGCGCGCGCTGGCGCAACAAGGGTGTGTGCTGCTGTTGGATGAACCCTTTACGGGCGTTGATGTGAAAACCGAAAACGCCATTATCGATCTGCTGCGCACCCTGAGCGATGAGGGACATTTGATTTTGGTGGCAACCCACAACCTCGGCAACGTACCTGAATTTTGCGACAGCGTGATTCTGGTCAACCGCACCGTGCTGGCGGCCGGCCCCACTGCGACCACCTTCACCCAGAGTAATCTGGAGAAAACCTTTGGTGGCGTACTGCGCCATATTAATCTCGGTGGCGAGCACCTACACGACGACGACGACGCCCGAACCGTCACCGTATTGACCGATGACGAACGCCCTGCCGTCTTCTATGGTTCAACCCCCAGCGACACACCGGCATTCCGCTCCCAGCCAGAGGATAACTAACGTAGATGTTTGAACTTTTGTTGCAACCGTTCCATTACAACTACATGGTGAAGGCGATTTGGGTGAGTGCCATCGTGGGCGGTGTCTGTGCCTTTCTTTCCGCTTACCTGATGCTCAAAGGCTGGTCACTGATGGGCGATGCCCTCTCCCACTCAGTGGTGCCCGGCGTCGCGGGAGCCTACGCACTGGGGTTGCCCTATGCGGCAGGTGCTTTTTTTACCGGGATGCTGGCCGCCTTGGCAATGACGCTTATCCGTCACATCACACGTTTGCGTGAAGATGCCATTATCGGCTTTATCTTTTCCACTTTTTTTGCCGCTGGGTTGCTCATCATCTCCCTTAACCCCACCTCGGTTAACGTGCAGTCGATTATTTTTGGCAATATCCTCGGCATTGCCGATGAGGACGTGCTTCAGGTCGAAATTATCATCGGCATCACCTTCATTATCATGTGCGTGCTGTGGAAAGATCTGCTGGCGGTGTTTTTTGATGAGAACCACGCCCGTTCCATTGGTTTATCGCCACTGAAACTCAAAATCCTGTTTTTTACCCTGCTCAGCGCTTGCACTGTCGCCGCGCTGCAAACCGTAGGCGCCATTTTGGTGATTGCTATGGTGATCACGCCGGGGGCTACCGCTTACCTGTTAACCGACCGCTTTGGCAGGCTGATTGTGATTGCCATTGGACTCGGTGCCATCAGCAGCGCGTTAGGTGCCTATCTCAGTTTTTATCTTGATGGCGCAACGGGCGGAGTGATTGTCACGTTGCAAACTCTGATTTTCCTGCTGGCGTTTCTGTTTGCCCCGAAACATGGCTTGCTGGCAACACGGCGCGCGCGTCACCGTGCGACAGAAGGAGATCTGTCATGAGCCCGCTGTTTGATTGGATTCTGGAGCCGCTTGCCTATCCGTTCATGCAACGCGCACTGCTGGCCGCCGTCGTCACGGGCGTTGTGTGTGCGGTGCTCTCCTGCTATCTGGTGCTTAAAGGCTGGTCCTTAATGGGGGATGCCATCTCCCATGCCGTACTACCCGGCATTGTTGTGGCATTTTTGCTCGGAATTCCCTTTGCGGTGGGCGCATTTGCTTCTGGTGTGCTGTGCGCGCTTGCCACCGGTTATCTGAAAGAGCATAGCCGTGTCAAAGAAGATACCGTGATGGGTATCGTTTTCTCTGGCATGTTCGCCCTCGGGCTGGTCATGTTTGCTCGGGTAGATTCCGACCAACATCTGTCGCATATTCTTTTTGGTAATGTGTTAGGGATCACCGCACAGGAGTTGACGCAAATACTGCTGATTGCCGGTGTTACGCTGGTGATTGTCATGCTCAAGCGCCGTGACCTGATGCTGTATTGTTTTGATCCGCACCATGCCCGCGTGATTGGCCTGCCGGTCAAATGGCTCCACTACGGCCTGCTTTGCCTGCTGGCGATGACGATCGTTGCCTCGCTGCAAGCCGTTGGGGTGATTTTGGTCATCGCCATGCTTATCGCCCCCGGTATCGTCGCGTTTATGGTGTGTAAAACCTTCGACGGTATGCTGATCGTCGCCACCTGCATGTCGGTGTTTTCCTGCGTTACCGGTACTCTGATCAGTTTTTATCTGGATGGTGCCACGGGGCCCTGTATTGTGTTGGTGCAAGCGTTGTTCTTCGCCCTTGCCTTGACCATTCATCAGGTTCGTACCCGACGTCAGCGTACCGCGCAGGCTGCGTTGTCTTAAGACGATAGCGCGTTTTTTAGCCCGCTACTGACGATTCAGGCTATACTGCTCTAGGTTTCAGACACAGCGGCGATTGCCCATGCTGTGCGACAGCTTCAGGTTTACTGATAAGGAATACGCTAAGGTAACAATCTCTACGTAACATCATCAACGGGGGTGGCGCTATGTGGCAAGCAATCGGCAAGCTATTGGATGAACATCTTGGAACCGCTGATATCTTCGAGTACCAGGCGTGTGAAGCTGGCGAGATGCACACCGTCTGGCAGGTCAAATACGGGGAGTATGATGTTTTCGTAAAGAGCGATATCCGTGAGATGTTGCCCAAATTCACCGCTGAAGCCGATCAGCTTGCGCTGCTGGCACGCAGTCGTACTGTGCGTGTTCCTGCTGTGTATGGCGTCGGCAGTTCACGGGACCACAGCTTTCTGCTGATGGAATACCTCGCCCCCAAACCGCTGGATGCTCACAGTACTTGGTGCCTCGGAGAGCAACTGGCACATCTGCATCAGTGGAGCGACCAGCCTCAGTTTGGTCTGGATTTTGACAATGACCTCTCAACCACGCTACAGCCTAATAGCTGGCAGCAGCGTTGGGCCACGTTCTTTGCCGAACAGCGCATTGGCTAGCAGTTACAGTTGGCTGCCGAAAAAGGGATGTACTTCGGTGATATTGATTCGTTGATTAGGCAGGTGGAATCGCGACTGGCCGGACATCAACCGCAACCCTCGCTGCTGCACGGAGGCCTTTGGCCCGATAACTGCGCCAGTTATCACGATGGCAGTTTCCTGTTCGATCCCGCTAGCTATTGGGGAGACAGAGAGTGTGATTTGGCGATGTTACCCCTCACCCCCTCGCTGCCGCCGCAAATCTATGACGGTTATCAAAACGTCTGGCCGCTGGATAAAGGCTTTATCGAACGCCAGCCGCTCTATCAAATCTATTATCTGCTCAATCGGGCAAATCTGTTTGGCGGGCAGCACATTATTGCGGCGCAACACGCTATTGAGCAGCAGTTGACCACTTGAATCACGCCGCCCTTGCGCATGATGGCGGAAGGGCAGCGACAGCTGTCACACCGGAACACCCAGCAGGCGCAAAACCAGGTAACCGGCAAAGGCGGTAATGATCGGCATAATATAAAGTGGGAAATATTGCAGAAATATGGTGTGGTGTGGCACTTCTGCCCGTGACGCTAGTTCTTCACGGGTTCGTCCCTCACTCCCTTTCATTTTCTCCAAAATCACCTGATCCTCAATGCCCTCACGCACCGCCCGCGCCTGCCGCGACATGCGCGCGCCGCTCACTTGCAGCTCCAGTCCGACAAAAATCAGCAGATAGATAATCCAGAACATGATACTGGCCGCGGCAAAGGGCCGGGAGAAATCTGGCATCGGCGAGTTGTACCCGTCATTCCGCACCTGATTTTTCTTTTTTCGGGACTTGACGGTATTCTGAAGTTCTGAATTTATTACTGCTTTTTGCAGACCAATCAGCATGAGTACTCCCCACGTTACCATCCGTAACCT
>NZ_JBPETA010000044.1:0-21493 GCF_051710365.1 Symbiopectobacterium sp.
AGGTTACGGATGGTAACGTGGGGAGTACTCATGCTGATTGGTCTGCAAAAAGCAGTAATAAATTCAGAACTTCAGAATACCGTCAAGTCCCGAAAAAAGAAAAATCAGGTGCGGAATGACGGTTAGAGCGGTATCCATGGGTATGAACCATCAGGTGCCCGTTTTCCTGGTTCAGTCCCCTGAGAGATATAGCATGCTTTATAATTGCCACACCCCCACCGAACGATTGCATTAGGATAATATGTACAGAATTTATCCCATAAGGGATATTCAGGTGCATTCCATCCCGCAGCCTGATTAGAAAATTGTAAATCGATTGCTTGGTAAAATGCCATGCCTGTATCAGCGACGACCCACAAAGCTAAAAGGACATGATGCCCCGTTTTTCCATAGGGTAGTGGCACATTATTGACATACTTAACGGGCAGAGGATAAGACCAATACGGTTCTTCTCGGTGAAAATCACTAAAGAAAGGCGCAGCGGTCACGTATTCAATGTGTTGCTCCGCAATAAAAATAGTATTCATGCTCTATGTTCTCTTCATGCATTCAGGCTGGTTTTAAACACCTTTTTTGCATGCCAGACTATGTAGCAATACACTCATTGAATACGTGACCACATTAACCGTACAAGGCGCATTTGCCGCGAACACAGGCGGTTATGCGACCACCGATGGTGGCGATATTTCTGGTGCCGTAAAAAAAACCGCCCATTCCATGCAGGATATTGTCGATATCATTGAAGCCGCCCGCGTGGACAGCAACGGTAAGAAAGTGAAAACCGGCGCGTATCCGCTGGTTATCACCTATGACGGCAACGAAGATAAGCTGATCAATGCCGCCGCTGCCGATATTTGCAGCCAATGGAGCAAGCCCGCTCGCAGGGTTGAAATCAAAGAATTCACCAAAGGGATAACGATCCTTGGCACCAATGGCTCGTCCGCCAACTTTGGTATCTGGTTAGTGAAATCTTCCGATGTAGTGATTCGTAATATGCGTTTCGGCTACATGCCGGGCGGCGCCAGTGACGGCGATGCCATTCGTGTTGATAACACGCCGAACGTCTGGGTTGACCATAACGAGATCTACGCTAAGAACTATGAGTGCCCCGGCACACCGGATGGCGATACAACGTTTGAATCCGCGGTCGATATCAAGAAAGTGTCAACCAACGTGACGGTTTCCTATAACTACATTCACGGTATCAAAAAAGTCGGATTAAGTGGCTCAAGCAGCAGCGATACAGGCCGCAACCTGACTTACCACCACAACGTCTACAGTGATGTGAATGCCCGCTTGCCATTGCAGCGCGGGGGGCAAGTGCACGCCTACAACAACCTCTACTCCGGTATTACCAGTTCAGGGATAAATGTGCGCCAGAAAGGCCTCGCGCTGATCGAACGTAACTGGTTTGAAAATGCCGTTAACCCTGTGACATCGCGCTATGACGGCTCCAACTTCGGTACCTTGGTTCTGCGTGATAACAACGTCACCAGTGCTGCTCAAAACGCCACGTATAACATCACCTGGACCAGCGATTCCAAAGCTTACGTCAACGCAGAGGACTGGAAATCAACGGGCACCTTCCCGTCGCTGCCTTACAGCTATTCACCAGTCAGCGCCCAGTGCGTGAAAGCGAAGCTAACACAGTTCGCCGGTCAAGGAAAAGGCCTGGCAGTGCTGACGACGGCTGCGTGTAACTAAAGTTACTACCCGTCGAAACCATCAAGGCCACATAATGTGGCCTTGATAGCAATTCCAGAAATTCTCGACCACGCTTACGGCAGTATTTTGGCCGATTTAATCACGATCGGTTTACTTGGTACATTCTGGTAAGGGCCAATGTTGCTGGTTTGCACTTGGGAAATTTTGTCGGCAACATCCATCCCTTTTACCACTTTGCCAAATACCGCATAGCCAAAATCACGCTGACCGTGATCGAGGAAAGCGTTATCCGCGACATTAATAAAGAACTGGCTAGTGGCGCTGTCTTTTTCAGCAGTGCGCGCCATGGCGATGGTGCCACGCACGTTGCGCAAACCGTTGTCGGCTTCATTTTTGATCGGTGGGTTGGTGGCTTTTTGCTTCATTATTTCATCCACAAAACCACCGCCCTGAACCATAAAACCCGGGATCACGCGGTGAAAGGTGGTGCCATTGTAGAAGCCGCTGTTAACGTACTCGACGAAATTTTTCACTGACACTGGCGCTTTCTGGTTATCCAGCGCTAACTCGATGTTGCCTTCAGACGTGGTTAGCAAGACGCGCGTGGTGGTGGCAGGGGCTGCGATCGCCGATGACACCATTACCGAGGATGAAAACATTGTCAGTGAAACCAGGGCTGCCGCAGCAACCAGAGTACGTTCGAACATGAGAATTCCTTTTTGATCGGGGGCTACAAGAAAGCGTAACGATTGTAAATACCCGCACTCCTTAATTTTTTTACTTAAGGGTATGCCACAACGTTACGGCCATTAGGTATAGCATACCAGTGCGGTATCGGCGACGATCGTAAAAAAAGACGGGTAAATAACCCGTCTTGTTAGCACATAATGCGGCTTTTACCCGAACTATTAACCCATTCGCTCCGAACGCACGGCCAAATCGCGGCTGTATTGTCGGCTGGCATCCACCAGCATGGTGGTGTAGGCCGTTTTCTCCGTCGAACGCGTCAGTTCCGCCGTCTCCAGCGTTTCCAGAATACGGCCATACTGCATCACTGCCACGCGGTGGCATAAATGAGCAATCACCCCCAGATCGTGCGTCACCATCAGGTAGGTCAGGTTGTCCTGCTGTTGCAGTTCTGCCAGCAGATTGAGGATTTCTGCCTGCACCGACACGTCCAACACCGAAGTGGGTTCATCCAGCAACAGAACTCGCGGTTCGAGAATCAGCGCGCGCGCGATAGCAACGCGT
The DNA here is from genome assembly GCF_051710365.1 of Symbiopectobacterium sp. Classification (NCBI taxonomy): domain Bacteria; kingdom Pseudomonadati; phylum Pseudomonadota; class Gammaproteobacteria; order Enterobacterales; family Enterobacteriaceae; genus Symbiopectobacterium; species Symbiopectobacterium sp. The sequence goes on from NZ_JBPETA010000044.1 coordinate 2,917, forward strand.
TGGCGCTGCCCGCCGGAGAGCTGGTGCGGGTAGCGGCGACGGAACTGCGGCCCCAGCCCCACTTTCTCCAGCAAGGCATCAATACGCCGATCGCGCTGCTCAATGCGATGGATCAGCAACGGCTCCTCCAATATGGTCTCAACCGTATGGCGTGGATGCAACGATCCGTAGGGATCCTGAAACACCATCTGCACCTGACGGCAGCGTGCTCTGTCGATACGGTGTGCCAGTGGTTGAACAACCCTGCCAGACATTTCAGAACCGTGGTTTTTCCCGAGCCTGATTCCCCCACCAAACCAAAGATTTCGCCACCGCGCACCGCCAGATTGACATCAAACAACACCTGGTTGTGCTGGTTCCCCTGACCAAAGGAGAGGTTGAGGTTTTTCACCTCGATCATCGCCGCGCTATTTTGTGTGCCCATAGTCACTCCTTATTCACTCAGCCAGGCAGGATCGCGCTGCATGACCGGCAGACGCACACGAGGGTGATCGATGTCCGGCAACGCATTGAGCAGCCCACGCGTGTAAGGATGCTGCGCGTTATCGAGATCGCGCGCCGCGATGGACTCCACGACGCGTCCGGCGTACATCACCAGCACCCGGTCGCAAAAGCTGCGCACCAGATTGATATCGTGGCTGATAAAGATCAGCCCCAATCCGCGCTCCGACACCAAATCATCCAGCATCGAAAGCACCTGTAAACGCACCGACACATCAAGCGCCGAGGTTGGCTCGTCGGCGATGACGATTTCCGGCTCAGTGATCAACATCATGGCGATCATGATGCGCTGTCCCTGACCGCCGGAGACTTCGTGCGGATAGAGTGCGTACACGCGTTCCGGCTGGCGAATGCGTACCACATCCAGCATCGCCATGACTTTCTCTTTCGCCACGCGCGCTGGCACCTTGTGGTGCGCCAGATAGGCTTCAGCAATCTGATCGCCAACACATACCACCGGATTCAGCGAATACTTAGGATCCTGCATGATCATGGAAATACGCTTACCGCGGATCTGGCGCATCTGTGCTTCAGAAATATTGAGCAAGTCGGTCTGGCCGAAGCGCAGTCTGTCGGCCATCACCCGTGCGCTGCGCGGGTGCAGATGCAGCAGCGCACACCCGACCGTTGATTTACCCGAGCCGGATTAGCCGACAATCGCCAGCTTCTCGCAGCCCAGGTTAAAGGAGACGCCGCGCACGGCATCCGTCACTGCGCCGTGGTTCACGAAGCTCACCTTGAGGTTTTCCACCTCCAGCAGCGGCGCGCCCTGAGTTGCACCCTTATTCGGTGAGAGGATCGAGGATGTCACGTAGGCCGTCTCCGAGAAAGTTAAACGCCAGGCTGTTCATCAGAATAGCCAACCCAGGGATGGTGACTAACCACCAGCACTCCATCATGTAGCGACGACCGGCAGAGATCATGGCACCCCATTCAGGATCGGGCGGCTGAGCACCTAATCCCAAGAAGCCAAGCCCGGCAGCGGTCAGAATGATGCCCGCCATGTTCATGGTGATACGGATAATCACCGAAGGCAGACACAACGGCACAATGTGATGCACCAGAATGCGCAGCGACGATGCGCCTTGCAGTTTTACCGCAGAAACGAAATCCGCCTGACGCAGTGACAGCGTTTCAGCACGCGCCAGACGTGCGATAGGTGGCCAGGCGGTGAGGGTAATGGCAATCACCACATGCTCTAACCCCGGCCCCCAAGGCGGCAACAAATGCCAGTGCCAGCACCAGACTGGGGAAGGAGATAAAGATATCGGTGATGCGCATCAGGATGGTATCGACGATGCCGCCGTAGTAGCCCGCCACCACGCCGAGCATCAAGCCGATGGGGCCGACGGTTACCGACACCAGCGCCACAATGTACAGCGTGATGCGTGAGCCATACACCAGACGGCTATACACATCGCGCCCGAACTCATCGGTACCAAACCAATGGGCGGCCCCCGGCGCTTGCAGGGCATTTGCCAGGTCTTGTACTAATGGATCGTGCGTTGCCAGCCACGGGGCGAAAATGGCGATGACAATCAGCGACAGCACAATCAGCGAACCAATGGCCGTCAGTGGATTTTTCGCCAGCAGGCGCAGGAAATTGAACAGACGCGCGCCACGCACTCGAATTCGCCCATTTTTGGCTGCCGGCGAGGAGCCGATTACCGGTTCAGAAGACATACTCATGCTCATGCGCGAGTCCTCGGATCGAAGATTTGATACAACATATCGGAGAGCAGGTTAAGGGTGACGAAAATCAGCCCCACCAGCAGCACGCAGCCCATCACCGCACTCATATCCCCCAGCAGCAGGCTGCCCGTCAGATAGGAAACAAAGCCCGGCCAGGAGAACACGGTTTCAATCAGCACCGCCCCCTCCAGCAGTGAGCCATACGCCAGCGCGACTACCGTCAGCAGTTGCACCAAAATATTGCGAAACGCATGCGCCCAAATTACCCGAAACTCAGACAACCCTTTGACCCGTGCGGTGATGATGTACTCTTGCGACAGTTGTGCCAGCATAAAGCTGCGCGTCATACGGCTGATATAGGCCAGCGAATGGAAGCCAAGAATGGTGGCAGGCAACACCAGGTGGTTCAGGGCACTGAAGAACACCGCCCATTCGCGCGCCAGTAAGGAATCCACCAGCAGTAAGCCGGTGCGGTTTTCCACCATACCGTCCCACGCCATATCCACGCGCCCTGCGCCGCCGACCCAGTTGAGCCAGGCGTAAAACACCAACAGCCCCATCATGCCGACCCAGAAAATCGGCGTGGAGTAACCCGCCAGGCTGATAAAGCGCACGATATAGTCCGCCAGCTTGCCGCGCCGCCGCCATCAAGCCAAGCGGCACGCCCAGCCCGGCACCGACGATAATCGCCATCGTTGCCAGTTCCATCGTTGCCAGTTCCACCGTGGCAGGAAACACGCGGATAATGTCATCCACTACCGGCCGGCCGGTGAGCATCGCATTGCCCAAATCGCCGTGCAGCAGTGAATTGAAGTAGATACCGAATTGAACATACAGCGGCTTATCCAGGCCTAGCTGCTGATAGACCTGCTGATAGGTACTTTGGTCAGCATCCTGACCGACGATCGCCAATACCGGATCGATCGGCATGACCTGACCGATAATGAAGGTCAGAATCAACAACCCAAACAGCGTGAAGGCAACCTGTAACAGCCGCTTGGCTACGCGATAGGGTAACGCCCCCGGTTTGAGCCAATCAGAGAAAACCATGTTCTTTCTCCCCCGTCCGGCACCCGCGCCACTACCTTCAGCGCCGCTGATGCCGTGACTTACCTCGTAGGATGAAGGCGTGAGGGGGAAACGCCCCCCACGCTTTACTCAGGCTTCAGCGTTGCTTGTGCACCAGATACAAGCGGGTGGTCGATGACGGATGTGACACAAAGTCTACAACATCTTTGCGTTGCACCACGGAATCAACCATTTGCGAGACCGGAATGATGGCCGGATAAAGCGCCTCATAACGGTCCTGTATCTCGGCATAGCGCTGCTTCTGCCTGGCGGGATCTTTCTCCAGCAGCGCCTGATCGATCATCTCGTTCAGTTGCGCATCGTAGAAAGAGGTTCTCCACCCCTGGAAGTTGGTGAGTTTGGCTTCATCGCTGTTATCCGGGTTATACACCACGGAGCGCAGGCTGGAGTGCGGATGGGGATCGACCCCGCCGCCACCGCGCCCGACCAGCATGTCGAATTTACGATCGCGCATCGCGCCATAAACCTGATTGCCGGTGCCGGAAATGATCTTGGCACGAATACCGGCTTGCGCCAGTGTGGATTGCACCGAGGTCGCTAGGTTGAGGAAGGGTTGATCGGACAACACCCGCAGCGTGGTTTCAAAGCCGTTCGGATAACCCGCTTCCGCCAGCAGCGCCTTCGCCTTCGGTACGTCCAGCGTGTAACCGGGGTTAGGCAGCGTGGCATCCATTCCCGCCTGAATCGGGCGCTGGTGGTAGAAACCATAGCCCGGCATCACGGTCTTGTTGATACCGTCGTAATCGATGAGGTAGCGCACCGCTTCACGCACTTTCGGCTTGGCGAATTCGTCGTTCTTCAGGCTCATGGCAACGTAATAGAGCGTGCCTTTCTTCACCTCTTCAACTTTCACATCCGGGTTCGCTTTCAGGGCGTTGATGTCCGGCACCGACATACCGGTCGCCACATCAATATCGCCCTTTTCGATCATCAGACGCAGCGCCTGAGATTCGGTCATATGACGGAAGATCACCCGGCGCATTTTAGCATCACCGCGCCAGTAACCGTCGGCACGGTTCACGCGCAGCACGTCTTTCGCCTGCCATACGTCCAGCTTGAACGGACCGGAACCGGCTTCGTTGGTGGTCAACCAACCGTTACCCCAGTCACCGTTTTTCTCATGCTTCATTACGGTTTTGCTGTCCAACACCGATCCGCTGCCGAGTGTGGCAAGGGAATAGATCACCAGCTTGGGATCGTTCGGTTTGGGCAGTTCGATCTCCACCGTTTTGTCATCTTTGGCGCGGATCAGCTTTTCGACATTCTCTGCCGTAAAGCCGTAGGATTTCCAAGTGGTGGCCTGCGCCATGTTGAGGGTTAGCAACCGTTTCATTGACCAGGCAAAATCATGGGCGGTGACCGGGTTGCCGGAGTGGAATTTGGCGTTATCCACCAAATGGAAGGTGATCAGGTTGTTGTCTAGGCTGATCTCCCAGCTTTTCGCCAGCGAAGGCAGCACGCGGCTGAGGTTTTCAGGATCGAGCTCGACCAGCGAGTCATAAAGGTTGACGATAATGCCGACCACCTCGTTGCCGGTCATAGAGGCGGGATCGAGAGACAGCATGTTGTTCATGTTCATCCCGACGATCAGTTGATCGTCGGGCGTTTTTGCAGACAGCAAGGCCGGTTTTGCGGCCATACAGAAACAGCTCAGTAGCAGGGTACGGATTATTGCTCGTGCTTTCATTAGACTTCTCCAGGTGTGAAGAATGGAAGACGAAACGTATATTTTGTAAGGGCTCTTTCTTTCAGTACTACTTTGTTATTACTACTATTTATTATTACTGCGGTTATTCTTTACTCAGCGTATGCTCCTCGATCCAATCAAAGTTGATGTCTTCACCCAGGCCCGGGCGCTGCGGCAGGTGAACAAAGCCGTCGTCATCCATCGGGTCGATGATGCTGTTGAGGTAAGCGGCGGGCTCTTCATAGTTCAGGAAAGGATGCAGCAGACCGCGTTCATACCAACGGCAGTTTTTAATCGCACCCACCACGTTCAGATTCGGCTCACCATTACCGTGGATTTCACAATCCATACCAAAGGCTTCCGCCAATGCGGCGACCTTCATGGTCGGAGAAAGGCCACCCACGCCCTGCACACCCGCGCGCAGAATGTCACAGGCCCCCTCTTTCACCCAGTCGGCGCGGCTGAAGTATTTGCCTGACAGGCTTTCAGGCCCAATAACGTCGATATCCAGGCTCTTGGTCAGCCAGCTGTAGGACGCCATGCTCTGCTCTTCCATCGGCTCTTCAAACCAGGTGAAGTCCAGTTTTTGCAATTCACGGCCAATGTAGAGCGCGTCGCTGCGGCTGTACCAGTGGTAGCCATCCAGCATCAGGCAGACATCTGGACCTACCGCTTCACGCACGGCAGCACAGGCTTTAACGTCCATCTGCGGGCTGGGTGCGAAGGATACTGGCGGCATCCAGGTGTGCAGCTTGATCGCCTTATAGCCGCGCGCCACCAGTTTCTCGGCAAACTGGCCGTACTCTTCCGGCGTCGAAAGGCCGCCTTCCAGCTCATCGCCGCACATGGTGCTGCCGTAAGCTGGCACTTTCTCACGAAAACCGCCCAGCAGTTTGTGTACTGGCATATTCAGGAAGCGACCTTGCAGATCCCACAGCGCAGATTCCACGATAGAGATGGCGCGATCGGTCAGTTGGTTGGCGCTGCAGCGCTGCCAATGCACCAGATCTTGCCACAGACGTTCTCTGTCAAACGGGTTCTGCCCGATCAGCACCTTGCGGAAGAAAGCGTTGATAATATGGGGACGAACCACTTCGGGTGGTGCAAATGCATAGCCCTGATGTCCATCGTCGGTGGTCAGCGTCAAGAGGGCCATCTTGGCCTGATTCTCTTCTCCTGGATGCGAATGTCCCGCACTGTCGGACACGCGACGAGTGGGATACGTAAAAACGGTGACATCAATGGATTCAATTTTCACGCGATTACCTACCTTAAAATTCAATAACATAGAAAAAACAACATTCAGGCCGACGGCGAGCGACAAACCCGATTTGTACTATCGCTACCCAGCCAGTGCGACTGAGACAACGATCACAAAAGAAATGATGTATTAATTAAATAAAAATATCGTTTTATTATTTGTAATTATTGGTGTTACAACCTGGTGAGTCATTAGGCAATTTCTTTCAAATGCAGAAAATCCGGCGCAAATATTTGTGCAAATGCCCATAATCCTGTGAACAACATCACCAACGGTTAGGATTACCCGCACAATACGCGAGGATAATGCCGCTACTTTTAGTGTGCTGCACAACGGCCAACCACTTCAGTTTGACGATCATCGTCGAGGCGGTAAGCCTGCGCGAGAGGCTAACTCCGTAACAGTCAGGTGCGAATACCGCACCAAAATCACACAACGCACCAATACAGTGCATCCCGGTGCACCATGTTAGTGCTAATACGGTGTTTTCAGCTGCTACCTCCCCCTAAAGTGTGAGTAGTCACCAAAACAATAAAATGAAATACTGATTAATAAGCAATTTATATGCATAATTAATCGTTTCAACAATAATAAAAACGTGGCCTGAATATTGCTTTGATTACCAAGTTCTCTGCTTAATGCGAGGGAGCCCGGTCAAGGGTCACCCGCAGCGTTCAGGCCGCGCGCGAAGCTATGCCTGCAAAAAGAAAATTGGAGTAATACGTGGAACAAATGACATTTTGGCAGCTCATCAGTTTTGGTGAGAATGGCTGGGGAAGATTGCTGCTGATGGGGACTGGAATGACCCTGGCATTGGCAGTAGGCGGTTTTTTATTAAGCGCGCTCATCGGCACCCTCGGTGCCTGGTCAAAAATAGCTGGCAATCGGCCACTTCGCTTTGTGGCGGAATGCTACACCACCGTAACACGCGGCATTCCCGATCTGCTGATTATTTTCCTGCTCTACTTTGGCGGTAGCTCTGCACTGACGCTGCTGGCAAGCCTGTTTGGTCACAGCGGCTTTATCGGTTTTCCCGGTTATATCGCCGGGGTCATTGCCGTCGGCATCTCCTCAGGGGCACAGCAAACAGAAGTGTTTCGCGGCGCATTCTACGCCGTAGCCAAAGGCGAGATAGAAGCCGCTAAAGCCTGCGGTATGCCTACCCTGCTGCGCCTGCGCCGCATTATTATTCCGCTGCTGCTGCGCCATGCCATTCCCGCGCTCGGCAACGTCTGGCAACCGGCTGCTGCAATCGGTCGCTCGCCTGTATGTGCTGTTCTTCCATGGCACACCGCTACTGGTGCAGCTGTTCCTTATCTACTACGGTTTAGGGCAATTCAGTTGGGTGCGAGAAAGCGTGATGTGGCCAATACTGCGCGAACCTTACTGGTGTGCGCTACTGTCGTTGACGCTTTGCACCGGCGCTTACGCCAGCGAAATCATTCGCGGTGGTTTGCTATCGGTGCCCGCCGGGCAGATCGAAGCGGCACGCGCCTGTGGCATGCCATCCTGGAAAATATTTACCCGCATCGTGTTTCCGCTCGCCATTCGCCAGGCACTGCCTGCCTACGGCAACGAATTGATCTCCATGATCAAATCCACCTCGCTTGCGTCCATCATCACGCTGATGGAAATCACCGGCATCGCGGCACGCTTAATTGCGGAAACCTACCGCGCACTGGAAGTGTTTCTGGTAGCGGGAGCCATTTATCTGCTGATCAATTTGGTGCTCACCCGCCTGCTGGCTTTTGTCGAACACCGTATGACGCCGTATCTGCGCGCACCGCAGTCGCTGGCTGAAGTTAAGAATATGAAAGGAAACCCATCATGAGTACCGCCGCTATCAGCCTGCGCAACATTCACAAGCGTTTCGGCTCACTGGAAGTCCTGAAAGGGATCTCGTTTGAAGCCAGTCAGGGCGAGGTCGTCTCGATTCTGGGTTCTTCCGGCTCAGGCAAATCCACCCTGCTGCGCTGTACCAACCTGCTTGAAATCCCCGATCAGGGCGAGATTATTGTGGGCGGAGAAACCATCGCGATGAAAGTGAATCGCCAAGGACAAAATCGTCCAGCCAGCTCGAAACAGATCGACCGTATCCGTACCCAGCTCGGCATAGTGTTTCAAAACTTCAATCTGTGATCGCACAAAACCGTACTGGAAAACGTGATTGAAGCACCGATCCACGTACTGAAACGCGCCCCGCAGGACGCCAAAGAACATGCCGAGCAGTTGCTTGAGAAGGTCGGGCTGGCGGATAAACGTCATTACTACCCTTCCCACCTTTCCGGTGGGCAGCAACAGCGTGCCGCAATTGCACGTGCGCTGGCCATGTCACCCAAGGTGATGCTGTTTGATGAACCCACATCAGCGTTGGACCCAGAGTTGGTCGGAGAAGTGCTGCGCGTGATGCGCCAGTTAGCCGATGAAGGCATGACCATGCTGGTCGTCACCCATGAAATGGACTTTGCGCGTGAAGTCTCTAACCGCGTGGTGTTCCTGCATCAGGGTGAGATCGAAGAACAAGGCACGCCGGAACAGATGTTTACTGCCAGCCAGTCAGCTCGTTTCCGCCAGTTTATTGCCAGTTGGTAACAGAACTACGTTTATCAACACAATGCCAGGCTTAAGAACACAACAGACAACCACCAGGAGATACCTCAATGATAAAAACCAAACTCGCTGCCGCCGCCTATGCGCTTTGTCTGGCTGGCGCACTCTCTACGTCATTCAATGCTGCGGCAGAAGCCGGTAAAACCTGGAGCACCGTGCGCATTGCCACTGAAGGTGCATACCACCCGTACAACTTCACCAAGCCAGACGGTACGCTGGATGGCATGGAAATTGAGCTGTACAAAGTGCTGTGTGACAACATGAAAGTAAAATGAGAGATCATGGTGCAGCCGTTTGCCAGCAGCATTCCGGCGCTTAACGCCGGTAAGTTTGATGCCATCATCTCCGGCATGTCTGCCACGCCGAAACGCCGTGAAGTGATCGATTTCAGCCAGCCCTACACGCAGGCGGGCCAAACCTTTGCCGTGCTGAAATCCAGCCCGCTGGCATCGCTGCCGGATCTGGGCACCCGTTTCTCCCTCAATGAGAAAGATGAAGCCACTGCCATCGCTGAAGTTGAAAAATTGCGCACGCTGCTGAAAGGCAAAACCATTGGCGTTCAGTCTGCCTCGATCGCCAGCACGCTGTTGGATAAATACTTCAAAGGCATGATGACCGTACGCGAATACAAAACCATACAAGAGCACGATCTGGACTTGAAAGCCGGTCGCGTCGATCTGGTTATCGGTTCTGCGCCTTACATGAAAAATACCGCTGACAAATCAAACGGCGAAATCGTGATGGCGGGCCCGCAATTTATCGGCGGCATTTTGGGCAGCGGCTCATCCATCGGCCTGCGTAAAAGCGATCCTGAGCTGAAAGCCATGTTTGATAAAGCTATCGACCAGGCTAAAGCAGACGGCACTATCAAGAAGCTGAGTGAAAAATGGTTTGGCATGGACACCACCCCGCTCTGATCGCCTTCTCGCGAACCTAATGTGAACCACGAGCGTGGCGTCTGATTGACGCCACGTCTTCTTTATTTCCCACCGCATTCACGGTCATCACCGCAGGAGCACCTGATTCATAACTTCGCCATCAGAACAACACACCTTGCTCTCCATAGACACACACACCGTTAGCGCTCTGCGCGAACTGATTGCCGCGAAAAATCCGCAGTTCACCGCGCTCAGCGACAGCATTTGGGATGTACCGGAACTCAACTATGAAGAAACCCGCTCTGCTGCACTGCATGAAGCGGTACTCAAGCAGGAAGGCTTTCGCCTGACAACGGGTATTGCCGGGATGCCAACCGCCTTGCTGGGCGAATTTGGCTCCGGTAAACCGGTGATTGCCCTACTGGGTGAATACGATGCGTTGCCGGGCCTGAGCCAGCAAGCGGGCGTCGCTGAGCCTTGCCCTATCGATGCGGGTGGTAACGGTCACGGCTGCGACCACAATTTGCTTGGCACCGCCGCATTGCAGGCCGCCACTGCGGTAAAAGATTACCTGCAACAGCATCAGTTATCCGGCACCGTGCGCTTTTACGGTTGTCCGGCGGAAGAGGGCGGCTCCTCCAAAGGTTTTATGGTCAAAGAGGGCGTATTTGACGATGTGGATATTGCTATCTGCTGGCACCCGGCCACCTTTACCGGCGTTAACAGCCCGGATTCTCTGGCTTGCAACGAACTGAACTTTTATTTCAAAGGCCGCGCTTCGCACGCCGCCAGCAGCCCACATCTGGGACGCAGTGCACTCGATGCCGTAGAGCTGATGAACGTTGGAGTCAACTACATGCGCGAACACATGCCATCTTCAGCGCGCGTACACTACGCCATCACCGACAGCGGTGGTCATGCGCCAAACGTGGTTCAGGCCAACGCAACGGTGCGCTATCTGGTGCGGGCGCGTCAGTTACCTGAGCTCCACCAGTTGGTTAAACGCGTGAAGAAAATCGCACAAGGCGCGGCGCTGATGACCGAAACAGAAGTGAGTTGGGAAGTGATCAGCGGCGATGCCAACTTGCTGGGTAACGCACCGCTGGAACAGCGCATGCATGAACATCTGCTGGCGCTTGGTCCGATTCAGTTCGATGATGCGGACCGCGCTTTTGCTGCAAAATTCCAAACCGCCATGAGTGCGGAAGATATTGCCAACTCCTACGCGCGTTTTGGCGTAAAACCTAAAGCAGGTGAATCGCTGCATGAAGGTATCTATCCGCTTTACAGCCCGGATGACAGCTTTATCGACTCCACCGACGTCGGCACGGTAAGCTGGGTAGTTCCTACTGTACAAATCCGTGCCGCCACCTACGCCATCGGCACCCCGGCCCACTCCTGGCAGTTGGTAGCGCAGGGTAAAGCGCCCGCGGCGCACAAAGGCACCGCCTATGCAGCCGAAGCCATGGCGTCATTAACCGTGGATCTGCTACAGAACCCGGCGCTGGTGGCACAAGCAAAAGCGGAACTGGCCGAGAAACTGAGCGTTACACCGTTTGAGAACCCGATTCCCGATGGCGTGGTTCCGCCAATTCCTCAAGCATAACGTCAGCCTATGGGCGGGCCAAATTTCCCGCCCCTTAGGCACTAAGGTTCAACCATCGCCAGACTCAACAGGGCTGGCAACAGCGTTTAACTACTGCCAGAAAGGGTCACGTATTCAATGAGTGTATTGCTACATAGTCTGGCATGCAAAAAAGGTGTTTAAAACTAGCCTGAATGCATGAAGAGAACATAGAGCATGAATACTATTTTTATTGCGGAGCAACACATTGAATACGTGACCTGTGATTCAACGTATGAGTAGACTAACAAACATTACTTTATATCTTTGTTTATAAATAACAGAAACCACTCGATATGGATACGTTAAATAATGCCACACGAAATAAAGGTGCAAAAGAGGAAGTTTTGCACGCGCAGGAATGACGGAAGAAAGAGAGGCATAATGCGGCTGAGCCGATAAACCAGCCCGGCCCACAGATTACGGATGAGCGACGAAACCTACCGCGTCGTACACTTTCTTCAGCGTTGCAGTGGCTTTGAGACGCGCTTTTTCAGCACCGTCACGCATCACCTGCTGCAAGAAAGCTTCATCGTTACGGAAATGATGATAGCGCGCCTGCAACTCGGTCAGCATGCCGGAGACGGCTTCAGCGACTGCGCCCTTCAAATGACCATACATTTGACCTTCAAAGGCTTTTTCCAGTTCAGGAATCGGTTTTCCCGTAACCCCGGACAGAATATCCAGCAGGTTGGATACCCCCGCTTTGTTGGCAATGTCATAACGCACCACTGGCGGCTCATCGGAATCCGTCACCGCGCGTTTAATCTTTTTCACTACGGCTTTCGGATCTTCCAGCAGTCCAATCACGTTATTGCGGTTGTCATCCGACTTGGACATTTTTTTGGTGGGGTCCAGCAGCGACATCACGCGCGCGCCGGATTTGGGAATAAACGGCTCTGGCACTTTGAAAACATCACCGTAGAGCGCATTGAAGCGCTGAGCAATATCGCGGCTCAATTCCAGATGCTGTTTCTGATCTTCACCCACCGGCACTTGATGGGTTTGATACAGCAGGATATCGGCCGCCATCAGCACCGGATAGTCAAACAAACCGGCAGTGATGTTGTCGGAATAGCGCGCCGATTTGTCTTTGAACTGCGTCATGCGACTCAGTTCACCGAAGTAGGAATAGCAGTTTAGCACCCAGCTCAGCTGCGTGTGCTCTGGCACATGAGACTGAACGAAGATGGTGCTTTTCTGCGGATCAATACCGCAGGCCAGATAGAGCGCCAGCGTATCCAGCGTTGCTTTACGCAACTGCTGGGGGTCCTGACGCACGGTGATGGCATGCAGGTCAACGATGCAGTATATGCAATCGTAATCATCCTGCATGTTCACCCACTGACGTAATGCACCCATGTAGTTACCAATGGTAAGTTCACCGGACGGCTGTGCGCCGCTAAAAACTATGGGCTTATTCATGCTGACGCTTCCTGATTTTTGGTCACGTATTCAATGAGTGTATTGCTACATAGTCTGGCATGCAAAAAAGGTGTTTAAAACCAGCCTGAATGCATGAAGAGAACATAGAGCATGAATACTATTTTTATTGCGGAGCAACACATTGAATACGTGACCTGATTTTTTGACGTAAGTGGCCCCACCAGGGGCAAAAGTTGTGAGAAGCGCTCAAGCACCACGTCAGGTTGACTCAGCACAATGGCTTCTCCGTAGTTATAGCCATAAGTCATGCCCACGTTCGGGCAACCTGCGGCCTGTGCCGCCTGAATATCGTTGCGCGAATCGCCGACAAACAACAATTCGGATGCCAGTAACCCCTGCTGTGCCAATACCAGATAGAGCGGCGCAGGGTGCGGCTTTTTCATTTTGACATCATCACCGCCGACAATCTGACTAAACAACCCGGCAATACCCAGCGTCTCCAGCAGCGGCGCGACAAAAGGCGTCGGCTTGTTGGTGACCAGCGCCAGCGGGTAGCCCCAGTCAACCAGTTGGGTCAGCGTGGCGTGCACGTCGGGAAACAGCGTACTGCCGCTGTCCACCGTTTGCACATAGTAGCGATCAAACAGTTCGCGCGCCGTGCGGGTATCTTGCGCCGTAGGCGTCATTCCCGCCCAGCGCAACGCCCGCTCCACCAGTACATCAGCACCGTTGCCGATCCAGGTAGCAACGCGCGCTTTACCCGCCGCAGGCAGATTGAGCGCTTGCAGCGCCATATCAACGGCATCCGCCAAACCCGGCGCACTGTCGACCAGCGTGCCATCCAGATCGAAAGCCAACCCGCGAACCATACTGATGTCAGCCATGAGATACCTTACTCAATTCACTGCGCATGTTATCAATGACAGCGCGATAATCGGGGTGACCGAAAATAGCAGAGCCTGCCACGAACATATCCGCACCGGCTTGCGCAATCTGGGCAATGTTGTCGACTTTTACACCGCCATCCACTTCCAGTCGAATGTCATAGCCGCTCTCATCGATGCGTTGGCGCACCTGACGCAGCTTATCTAACGTGCCGGGAATAAAAGATTGCCCGCCAAAGCCAGGGTTGACCGACATCAACAGAATGATATCCAGCTTATCCATTACATAATCAAGGCAACTGAGCGGCGTCGCCGGGTTCAGCACCAGCCCGGCTTTGCAGCCGTGATCCTTAATCAGTTGCAGCGAGCGATCGACATGCTCGGAGGCTTCCGGATGGAAGGTGATAAAGCTGGCACCGGCTTCGGCGAAATCGGGAATAATACGGTCTACCGGTTTCACCATCAGATGAACATCGATAGGGGCGGTAATGCCATAGTTGCGCAGTGCTTTAAGCACCAGCGGCCCGATAGTCAGGTTGGGAACATAGTGGTTATCCATGACATCGAAGTGAACCACATCGGCTCCGGCAGCCAGCACACTGGCGGTGTCTTCCCCTAACCGGGCAAAGTCGGCCGATAAGATGGACGGAGCGATCAAGAAAGGCTTCATTCGTATCTCCAAACAGTTTGTAGATAACCAGCGCTATGCGCGCGCATCGGGTATTAACGCAGTGGCGCACCATAGAGCGCCAACAGCTCATTAACCTTGCTCCGCCCCATGATATTGCGACTGATGGTGCGTCTCGCCCTCACCACATACAGCGCTGCATCCTGATACCACGCTCGAGTCAGCTCGGTATCATGGTTGGATATCAATACGGGAATGGCACTCTCCACCGACAACCGATACGCCAGCGTCGCCAGGCTCTGTTGATCGATGTTGTTGAAATTATTCGTGTGATACGCCGTAAAATTCGCCGTTGCGGAAAGCGGAGCATAAGGAGGATCGCAATAGACCACTGCACCTTGCGTTGCTTTGAGCAAAGTCTGCTGATAATGCTCACAAACAAAAGTGGCATTGCGCGCTTTGAGGGCGAACCAGCGTAACTCCTCTTCGGGAAAATACGGTTTTTTGTAACGGCCAAAGGGCACGTTGAATTCGCCCCGCATGTTATAGCGGCACAATCCGTTATAACAGTGGCGATTCAGATACAAAAACAGTACCGCACGACGATAAGGCACCGCACAAAGATTGAACTCATCACGCAACAGATAAAATATTTCCGCCACGTTGTACTCATCGGTGAACAATTCGCGCGCGTCACGAATGAAATCGTCGGTTTGCGTCTTAACGATATCGTAGAGGTTGATGAGGTCACTGTTAATGTCCGCCAGGATGTAACGGTCGTATTCCGTATTCAAAAACACTGAACCGGCCCCGACAAACGGCTCAATTAAACAGTCTCCTTCAGGTAGATAGCGGCGAATCTCTTCTACCAGCGGATACTTCCCACCAGCCCATTTTAAAAAAGCGCGGTTCTTCTTCATGCCGTCGTTAGTTACTCATTACATTTCAGAGCCGCGGATTGTACTCTGTGTCAGACAGCACATCAGGGCTAAAATTGGTGTTACTTATTTAAGTCCTGCTTCACCTGACGGATCGGCTTAACCCATGGTTTTTGTGCCTGCACGGCCGCAGGAAGCGATGACGCCGCCTGTTTCGCTTCCGCAGAAGAAGCGTAAACACCGTTCACCAATACATACCAGGGCTTACCGTCCCGCTTGGTTTCATAAACCCAGGCGTTGGGTAGGTTGTGCTGTGTGGCGTAAGCTTTCAGCGTATCTGAACGTGATGCACTGCTCAATTGCAGTGTGAAATGGCTGGCGGGCGCATTCTGAATCGATCCCCCCTGCCCTGAAACCGTCGCCTTGTTCCCAGAGGATGTCGGCTTGCCTGATGTCATCGGCACTTTTTGCGCTGGCGTTAGGGCTGATTTGCTCTGTGCTGCCTTATCCTGAACGTTTTTAGCATGTGCAGCCTTCTCCTGCGCCGTCTTCTCTGAGACGTGCGGCGGGTTTTTCGCTGAAGGAGCCACAGTCGCAGGCGCAATCGGCAGAGTGGTTACCGGCGCGGAGCCTGACGTCGCACCTTGCGAGAAGGCGTTAACCTTCTCTTGCTGCGTCGAAAGCGCATCTGTCATGTTACCCGGCAACTCAACACGCTGCTGCCCGGCAGGCGGAGGCGTGACTTGTGCTTGTGTTGGTGAACTTGCGACTGGCGGCGCATTCAAGGTTTGCGGCTGACCTGGCACGGTAGCGTTTCCTGATGCGGCGTCCCCTTGGGCGGGCGTTCCCTGCGCCATCGAGGAAGAAGAGGATAAATCGATACTCTTCTC
This sequence comes from Symbiopectobacterium sp., assembly GCF_051710365.1. NCBI lineage: Bacteria > Pseudomonadati > Pseudomonadota > Gammaproteobacteria > Enterobacterales > Enterobacteriaceae > Symbiopectobacterium > Symbiopectobacterium sp. The sequence goes on from NZ_JBPETA010000044.1 coordinate 18,925, forward strand.
ACCGTTACCTGATGCTGCCGTTGGCGCGCCTTCCGCCGGTTTAGACGGCGATTGCAAGGCTGAGCCTACGCCGATGATCAACAACACCAGCACCACGATCCCGATACCAATCATCAAATGTTGACGAGAGAGCGCTAACTGCGGCGCAGAAAGACGGGGGCTGCGTTGCTGACGTTGTGGCCGCCGATCGCTGGTATCCGGTTTTAACGCATCTTCTGGTTTAAATTCGTCCATTTAAACCCCTCCAACTATAAAAAACACATACCCGCTGCGCGGTAAGCGAAGCGAATTGTTGAATTATAAGACATTATCTTCTATTAACCATAAACCATCAGCGTGAATATGTCTGCAAATACCCGAAAAACCGCATTCACGCCCGGCAATCAGCGATCGACGCCAACACAATATCGTGTGATACGCCGCCACGCACTTCCGAGCGTCCAATCGCGGTAGGTAACACCAGGCGCAGCTCGCCCGCCTGTACTTTTTTATCACGCATCATATGGGGAAGATAAGATTCTGGTGACATCGCATCCGGGCCCTGAATCGGCAAACCTGCACGCTCGAGCAATGCGCGAATACGATCGATGTCCGACACGCTGAACAGGCCTAGCCTTCTCGCCGCGTGCGCGGCCATCATCATGCCCGCCGCCACCGCTTCACCGTGTAACCAGTTGCCATACCCCATTTCAGCTTCGATAGCATGACCATAAGTATGACCCAGGTTAAGCAGCGCACGTACCCCGCTTTCGCGTTCATCCGCAGCCACCACTTCGGCTTTCAGTTCACAGCAACGGCGAATGCAGTAAGAGAGCGCCGCAGGCTCCAGCGCACGGACAGCGTCAAGATTATTCTCCAACCAAACGAAGAACTCGCCATCAAGAATAATCCCATATTTGATCACCTCGGCCAGGCCGGAGGAAAACTCCCGGGCCGGTAAAGTGCGAAGACAATACAAATCGATAACTACAGAAGCAGGCTGATAGAACGCGCCAATCATGTTTTTACCGAGCGGATGATTGACCGCCGTCTTCCCGCCGACAGAGGAGTCAACCTGCGATAGCAGCGTTGTGGGTACCTGAATAAAGCGCACGCCACGCTGATAGCTGGCGGCAGCAAAGCCCGCCAGATCGCCAATCACACCACCACCCAGAGCAACGATCGTTGTGTCCCGACCATGGGGTTTTTGCAGCAATGCGGTAAAGACGTCGCTCAATACCGTTAGCGATTTATACTGCTCGCCGTCTGGCAATATGACGTGGTCGACTTTCACGCCAGCCTGTTCCAGCACACGGCTCACCGCCTCAAGATAGAGCGGAGCCAGCGTCTGGTTGGTCACCAACATCACCTGTTCGCCCGCGGTCAGCGGCATAAAAGAAGCCGGGTCAGCAAACAACCCAGCGGCTATCGTAATGGGATAGCTGCGTTCCCCTAATGTTACGGTAATTCTTTCCATGCGCGTGGTTCACCCGCTTGGCCCCGGAGCTCAGGGCGATGTTGTTACTCAGTTGCCATCCAACATACTGATAATCTGGTTGGCAACCACCTTGGCGCTCTGCTCATCCGTGCGAATGGTGACATCAGCAATTTCTTCATACAGCGGGTTACGCTCTCTTGCTAACGCCTCCAACACTTCGCGCGGCGGATCCTCTACCTGAAGCAAAGGACGCTTTTTGTCACGCTGCGTGCGCGCCAACTGTTTTTCAATGGTGGTTTCCAAATAGACCACAACGCCGCGCGCAGACAGGCGATTGCGCGTCTCGCGTGATTTTACCGAGCCACCTCCGGTAGCCAGTACGATACCCTGTTTTTCGGTCAATTCGTTGATGACTTTTTCTTCGCGTTCGCGAAAACCTTCTTCACCTTCGAGATCAAAAACCCAGCCCACATCAGCCCCGGTGCGTCGCTCAATTTCTTGATCGGAGTCGAAAAACTCCATATTGAGTTGCTGAGCTAACTGACGGCCAATAGTGCTTTTGCCGGCACCCATAGGCCCAACCAGAAAGATATTGCGTTTCTCTGCCATGTTTTTTGGTGTTACTAAGACTATTCGTTAATGATAACCCGCCCCGCCAATCAACCCAGCGGCGGGACCTAAACTGAAACCTCATGAGCGATAGTTCGAGAATCAGACAGAAAATTATCTCAATACTCAGGGGCATTTGGCAACCGAATAAAATGTCTCGCCCCGCGCCAAACAGCAAAAAGCGTATTAATTAGGCATCTTCCGGTAAGATAATTCCGCTTCGACAGACCGCAGCGCTCAATGGGCTAACCTTGTATGCTAAATCCAGCGCAGCGTCAAACTGAGAAAGCGGAAACGGGTAAAACGTGGATCGCCGAGCACACCGTTATACGCCTCTTACGACGAAGCGGCGACCAATGTCGGAGTGATAAAAATCACCAGTTCACGCCGCTTACGCTCAGTTCTTTGATGTTGAAACAGGCTTTGTTGAATAAATCAGAACTTGTAACGACTGTGCCCCATCGGGTCGATTGTTACGTGATGCGAATACTGTTCGGCATTCCTAATAGCGTGATCCGGTTAAGCGCTTTGACCATCGCCATG
>NZ_JBPETA010000045.1:0-20006 GCF_051710365.1 Symbiopectobacterium sp.
GATGTTTTAGGGACAATAAAAGCGTTACATCAGTACAGCAATTGGTATCAAATAATTTTCATTTGTGTGATTTTTGAGCGTATCAAATATTTTGCCTTTCGGTATCAAATGATTTGCCGCGCTATACGATGCTGATAAAATCGGTTTGATAGCGGTAGTCAGCGGCGAAGATGCGCTGCCCATAGAACAGGTCTTGCTGCTGGTGCACCAGCCTTAATGCCTGATTGTTCATCAGGATGACCTTAACGTTAAGCCCCTCTTCGGCCGCCGTCGCCATTTCTTGAATGTTCATCATGATGCTGCCATCGCCGGAAAAGCACACCACAATTTTGTCGGGTTCTGCCAGTGCGGCACCCATTGCAGCGGGCAAGCCAAATCCCATGGTGCCGAGGCCGCCGGAGGTTAACCACTGGCGCGGTCGGCGCAGCGGATAGCTCTGCCACCCACATCTGATGCTGACCCACGTCGGTGGCGATGATGGCATCGTCCGTTAGCGCCTGTGCGGTTGCTTGTACCAGCCCATAATGGCTCAGTGGGTCGTCAGCGCCCGGCATGCGGAACGGATAGGTTTGCTGTAACGCGGATACCGTCTGATGCCATTTCTCACGTTTTTGCGGTTCAATCAACGGCAACAGCTGTGTCAGCGCTTCACCCACATTGGCATGCAGTCCAACGTGCGCCTGACGAATTTTTCCCAGCTCCGCCGCATCGATATCGATATGGATGATGCTGGCATCCGGGCAGAATTGTTCCGCTTTACCGATAGCGCGATCGTCAAAGCGCGCGCCCAGCACGATAAGCAAATCAGACTGCTGCAAAATCAGGTTAGTGGAACGGGCTGCGTGCATGCCTAACATACCGAGTGACAGCGGGTGATCGGTCGGCATGGCACCGAGCGCCATCAGCGTCATGGTGGTGGGAAGGCTGGCGCGCTCGGCGAGTTCAATCGCCTGTTGGTGGGCCTCGGCGCTGATGATGCCACCGCCCAGATAGAGGATTGGGCGCTCTGCTGCATTGATCATCGCGGCGGCCTGTGCGATGGCTTGTGTATCGATGGCGGGGGTGAGATCGGGTTCAGCAATGGCTGGCAGTTCGGACAATTCTATCGTAGCGGTTTGAACATCTTTCGGAATATCGATCCATACCGGGCCCGGACGCCCTGATTGCGCGATGCGAAACGCGTCTGAAATCACGCGCGGCAGTTCGTTGATGTCCCGCACCAGATAGTTATGCTTGGTGACGGGGATGGAAATGCCATAGGTGTCCACTTCCTGAAAGGCATCGGTACCGATCATGGTCGAGGAGACCTGACCTGTAATGCACACCAGAGGGATGGAATCGAGTTTCGCATCGGCAATCGCGGTAAGCAGGTTAGTGGCCCCCGGGCCGCTGGAGGCCAGACAAACGGCGGCTTTGCCGCTGGCACGCGCCATGCCTTGCGCGATAAATCCGGCACCTTGCTCATGGCGGGCGAGAATATGGCGAATGGTTTTGCTCTGCCCCAGGGCATCGTACAGCGGCAGTGCCGCCCCGCCGGGAATGCCCGCTACCGTGGTGATGCCCTGCTGTTCCAACAGCCGGACGATCAACTGTGCTCTGGTATAACGCATAGTAATATCCTTCATCTGGGCCGGTGCGTTTTCGGAGCGGGGGAGGTAAAAACAAGAAACCCCGCTCGGCTTGCGCCGGCGGGGTTTGGGAATCGTGCTGTGATTCGGAACCCGTTACGGCGCGTCGCCGACGACGACCACCACGCGCACGACGACGACCGCGTCAACATGCGCGGTGTGTAGTAGTGCAGAAGTCATAGCAGCGGAGTGTCTCACGGGGATCCTGTCAATCAGTCAGTTAATTAGCCGTTTTATATAAGCACGGGCGTTGCAATAGGCGCAATACCCACAAAGAATAAAAAGTGAAAATTTTATTCAGCTCACAAAATATCCTTTGTTGAGTCGCCGCGCGATGTAGACGATAAGTCATGCGCTGTGCTGATCCCCAGTATCCGCGCTGCCTCGCTGCTGCCGTCACACAGCGACGTCGTAGGACCATCGTAGGCGATGTTCCCGTCGACCAACAGCAGACTGCGTGGAGCAATACGCAACGCGTCATCCAGATTGTGAGTGACCATCAGCAGCGTAAGCTGCTGCTCTGCACACACCCTATCAACCAGCGTGAGCATATCCTGACGCAGCGCCGGATCGAGCGCGGAGAACGGTTCATCCAGCAGCAGGATAGGGCGTTGGCGCAGCAGGCAGCGGGCCAATGCGGCGCGCTGGCGTTGACCGCCAGACACCTGTGCGGGCAGGCGTTGCATCAGGCTGCTTAAGCCCACGTGTTCTGCAATAGCGTGCAATGCCTGACGCTGTGCTGAAGTGAGGCGCAAACCAGGGTGCAGGCCAAGCGCAATATTTTGCTCCAGCGTCAGGTGCGGGAACAGGTTGTTTTCTTGAAACAGAATTGACACCGGACGCTCGGCGGGCGGCGTAAAGCGATGATCGTCGCCATTGAGCCACAGTTCGCCGCTGTTCGGTAATAAAAAACCGGCAATCAGGCTGAGCAGCGTGCTTTTACCCGCACCGCTGGGACTCAACAGGGCAACGCGCTCTCCCGCAGCGATGCTGACATCGAACTGCATGGGGGCCTGTTGATAGAGATAAGTGAGTTTATTCAACGACAGCATGTCGGCCCGCCCGTTTTTGCCACAGGGTCAATGTCTCCATCACGGTAAACAACGCGAAACAGAGCAGCATCAGCAGCAGTGCGGTTACCGCACCGTCTACGCTGCGATAAGCGCCAATTTGTTGGTAAAGATAGAAGGGCAACGTGCGGAACTGCTCATTGCCAAACAGGGCGATAATGCCGAAATCCCCAACCGAGAGTACGCAGGCAAATGCCATTGTCTGCGCGATCGGTTGTTGCAACGCGCGCAGCTCAATCAGACGAAGACGGTGCCAGCCGCGAATATCCAGAGACTGACACAGCAGATTATAGCGCTGAGCGATGTCGAGCATCGGGTTCTCCAACACCTTGAGCGCGTAGGGAATGGCCATCAGCGCGTTAGTGGCGACCACCAGCCCATAGGGTGATGTCGGTAGCCCAACGGTATTGTTGAGAACAAGAAAGAAGCCCGTCGCTAACACAATGCCCGGCATCGCCAGAATCAGCAGGCCGCTGATGTCCATCAACTGTCCGGCCAGCCGCTGCTGACGCAGTTTCAGCTCACGGCTGCTCCACAGCAGCATCAGGGTCAGGATGACGCAAAGCACACCTGCGCCGAGCGCGATACGCAGGGATGTCCACAGCGTTTGCCACAATGCGGGCTGTTTCAGCACCGTCAGCATCGCCGGACTGAGACCGTCCAGCACCACAGCCAGCAACGGTGGCAGCAGCAAGAACAGTGCGGCAACGATAATCACGGTATCGCCCAGCCGTCCAGCCAGCGAATCCTGTGGGTTGCGCCAGCGCAATTGCTGGGTATTGCCCACGGCAAACCACGATCCGAGTCGTTGGCTCAGTAGCACCAACCCCAGACAGCAGACCATCTGGATCATCGCCAATCCTGCCGCGCGCGCAGGAGCGTAATCAAAGCTCAATGCCTGATAGATAGCCAGTTCAATCGTGGTGGCGCGCGGGCCACCGCCGAGTGAGAGTACGGTGGCAAAACTGGCGAAGCAGAGCATGAAAATCAGTGCCGCACTGGGCAGGATTTGACGCCGTAACCACGGCCATTCAATAAGACGAAAAGTTTGCCAGGCATTCATGCCCAACTGGGCCGCTAACTGACGCTGCTCCGTGGAGATGGACTCCAGGGCTTGCAACAGCAGGCGTGTTGCCAGCGGCAGATTGAAGAACACGTGGGCCAGCAGAATCCCTTGCAGGCCATAGGGAGAAAAGGTGTAGTCGATGCCGAGCGCGCTTAAGCCTTGTGCCAGCCAGCCCTGTCGCCCGTAAACGCGCAGTATGCCAAATACCGCCACCAACACCGGTAACACCAGCGTCATGGCGCACAGGCGCAGCAGCCAGGTTCTGCCGGGGAAATGGCGGCGATAGAGGGCGCGCGCCAGCACAATGGCGGGCAGCGTGGAGAGTAGCGCCGAAAGCAATGCCTGCCAAAAGGTAAAGCGCACTATGTACCACACATAGCTATCACCCCATAGCGTGTGCCATGGGGTATCAGGAGCCTGATGCCAAAGTGCGCCAAACGCGAGTAGGGCAACACCAGCCAGCAATGCCGCGGTAAACAGCCCAGGCCAGAGCCAGTGTGGGATCAGCGGCTGACGGCGCGTTGCCATGCCTGAATCCACTGCCCACGCAGGTCCGCCACCTCTTGTGCGTTAAAGGACAGCGCTTTTTCCGGGCGCGCCAGCGATTGGAAACCTTCCGGCAGTGCCACGCCAGTGACCGGATACATCCAGTTGGTGGTTGGGATCAGGCTTTGGAATGTCGGGCTGAGGATAAACTGCATAAAGCGGTTAGCGAGTTCCGGCTGCTTGCTGGCGGTCAACTGCCCGGCAACTTCAACTTGCATATAGTGGCCTTCGCTGAACAGCGCCGCTGCGTAGTTAGTCTTTTTCTCTTCGATAATGTGATAGGCCGGAGAGGTCGTGTAGCTCAGCACCAGATCCGCTTCGCCTTTAAGGAACAGGCCGTAAGCCTCGCTCCACCCTTTGGTGACGGTAACGGTTTTACGCGCCAGTTTTTGCCAGGCGTCAGGCGCTTTATCGCCATACACCTTTTGCATCCACAGCAGCAGGCCCAGCCCCGGCGTGCTGGTGCGCGGGTCTTGATAAATCACCTTCAGCGGCTGATCGCTGTTGATCAAGGCACCAAGGCTGGTCGGTGGATTTTTCAGCGTGTCTTTGTTGTAGACGAACGCGAAATAGCCGTAATCGTAAGGCAGGAAGGTGGCATTATCCCAACCGCCGGGCAGCGTCAACGCGTCGGTTTTCACGTGGTGTGCAGCAAACAGCCCGGTATTCGCAGCCGCTTTGAGCAGGTTGTTATCCAGCCCCAGGACGATATCCGCTTTGCTGTTTTTACCTTCCATGCGCAAGCGGTTCAACAGGGCAACGCCATCTTCCAGCGCGACAAAATTCAATTCGCACTCGTACTCTTTTTCGAAGGCTTTTTTAATCGCCGGGCCGGGGCCCCATTCAGACGCGAAGGAATCGTAGGTGTAAACGGTCAATGCGGGCTTGGTATTAGCGGCAGCAGAGCAGAATAGCACGGCAGAGAGACCGAGTACGGGAAGCAATAAACGGGATAATAGCGACTGTAACACTTTGCACTCCTGGGTATATTAGGGTGGCAAAGGACTTTGAGGCAGGCGAATGCACTCTTAAATCCCTTAGCCGGTATTAACCGGATCAGGTTCGACGGGTATTTTCTCAGCATAAATACCGTGCGTTGACAATGCGATATCGTCAAAAAACGGCCTGCACCCCGTTGAGAACGTCATTATTGTAAAGGGTTTGTAGCATCAGGGAAAGTCGGCGTCGTGCTCCGGCGGCACAAACCAGGTGGATTTAAAGTCGAACCAGCCCAACATGTTCATACGCACGCCGCGCATGCTGCGCTGCCCCTGCAACTGTAACCAGTGGTGAAACAGCGGGTGGATCTCACCGCTTTTCAATCAGGCGCTGGCTGAAGTCGGCGATAGAGAGCGTTTGAGCGCGCCAGCGCTGTGCGTCTTGTTGTAACGAATCACTCAGGCAGTGACGCAGCAGCGGTAGCTCATACAGCAGGGCGAACAGCGAGAACTCCAGCGGTGGGTAGCAGTTTACGCTGCTCAGCCAGATATCGCCTTCCGCTTCTCCCAGATACCATTGCTCGTAGTCGACTTTCTGTATATGCAACGTCACGCCCTGTTGCGCCAACAGGTCATGCATGATCTCGCCAATGATGCGGTACTCGGGGTGCTCCTGATAAAACGTCAGGGTGACATCTGTCAGGCCAGCAGGTTTCAGTGGTTGATTATCAAAACGCTGGTGATGCCAACGAGGCAGTAAGCTGTACGCTGGCGACCAGATATGTCGGTGGGTGCTCGTCGTCTGGCTGAGCAGCGCGATAGGGTGGAAGATCTGGCTGATCCAGCGGCGCACCTCGCTGTTCGCGCTCTGCGCGGAACGGGTATCAAACAGCAGGAAATAGCATCCTTCCTCCATGAGGCTTTCCAGCTCGTCGCGCGTGGTGGTGTCGCTTTGTACCTGAATGGATACCGGCAGCTCTTCGGAGGCGTCTGGCAACACCCAGATATTGACCTCATCGATCAGTGCCCGGTAGCCGAAATAGTCATCAAAGGCTTTTATTTTCAGCTGACTGTCGCTGTTTTTCTCCACCGCATAGGGGCCGGTGCCGACAGGGTGGCGCGCAAAATCGGCCTGAGTCTGCCAGTCGTGGGGCAGGATCATGGCATGCGCGCTGCCGAGCAGCCAGGGGAGCCAACCATCGGGTTCGCTCAGTTCCACATCAATCACAAAGGGAATGGGGGAGGTCACGCGTGTGATGTGTGAGAATAATGCCTGCGACGTCAACCGCATTACCGAGGCGATAACATCCTTCATCACCAGCTCGCGTCCATCGTGGAAGCGGATCGCAGGGCGTAAATAAAAACGCCAGCGGTGCGGCGTAATTTGCTGCCAGTGGTGCGCGAGGTCCGGTGCGATTTCCCCGTTTTCCCCATTTATCTTGGTTAACCCGCTGAAGATCTGCCTGACGATATGCATCTCAGAGCGTCGCAGTGCAGAGCCGGGCAGCAGGTTGCGCAGCGGTCGATAATAGAGCACGCGCAGCAGATGTTTCCCCTGGCGAAAACGACGGCACAGGTGGGAAAGCAACATCTGGCGTACCGTCTCTTTATCACCGATCAACTGGATCAATTGCTCGACGCGATCCTGCTCCAGCAAGTCTTCCGCGCGCTGTTGTTGCAGCGTTAAGCCGGTATAGATAAAACTGAGACGGGAGCGTTTTCCTCGTCCCGCTTCCGCCTGCCACAGCAGCCACCCCTCTTTTTGCATGGCTCCGAGTAGTGAACGGATATGACGGCGCGAGCAGAGTAATACCCCGGCCAGCTCTTCGAGCGTGGTGTCGGTATCCTGCCCCTGAAAGCGCTGCCAGAGGCGGACAAACTGCTGTTGCAAACGTGTCGACGACATAAAAGAGGAACTCCGCGAACCAAAGTCATCAATTTATCTTTCCCTATATTACGGCGATACTGCACAACAAGGAAAGCACGGAGGTGGCTAATGGCGATTTCACGGCTCAATCAATTTTACCGGCACTACTTCTTGCACTGCCCTGGCTGCTGGCTGAGGAGGATCAGCGCTCAGCAAAAACTGGCGTTGTTACAGCAAGTGACGCAATGGCATACCGATGCGATGTCGGAAGAAGAGTACCGGCACTGGCTCTAGTGCTGTTCTGGTAGTAGAGAAACTTCTGAGTAATGGTGCTTTTCACCAGCCAGCGGCCTGTGCCGCTGGCATTTTTATTGCCCATCAGTTGCGTTGTACGCCTTCCAGTGCCGCCAGCAACGCCTCTTTGGTCATGCGCACGCAGTAGGCCGTACCCCGTTCAAAGCGCCACCCTTCGGCGAGTGTGCCAACGTCGACCGCATCAAAACCGAAAGTTTCGTACAATTCACGGGCAATCTGCTTGCCTTGCGCATTGTCCCCCGCCAGTGGCAATGCGCGACGGTTGGGACTGCCCGCCGGTAAACCATCGCTTTCCAATTGAGTCATCTGAATGGCATTGAACGCCTTGGTGATGAGGGCTCCGGGTAAATGGCGTGCCAGTAGTTCGCTAGTGGTGGTTTGTGCACTGTCGAGCACATCAACCTGACCATCACGCTCCGGGTAATAATTGACCGCATCGAGCACCTGCTTGCCCGCCAGCAGCGCGGCAGGCAATCGATCGATTGCTGTCAGCGGAACGGCTATCACCACCACATCACCAAACTGAATGGCCTCTTCTACCGTTCCAGCCTGACAGCCCACCATCGAGCGGAAGCTGAACAGCGTTTGCGGGCCACGTGAGTTACTGAGCATCACCTGATGCCCGGTGTTAATCGCGAGCGTGGCAATCGTTCGCCCGACAAAGCCTGCGCCAATAATGCCTATTTTCATGCTGATCTCCTGTTGCGTCATTCATCAACAGGGAGCGTAATTCACCACTAAAATAAGATAAAATCACAAATGGAACATAAATAAACAACCAATTGGGGTGAATGATGGACAGGTTGACCAGCATGCACATCTTTGTTAAAGCTGCTGAACTGGGCTCTTTTGCCGCAGTGGCAGAGGCATTGCGCCTTTCCCCGCAAGGGGTGGCTAAGCATGTGGCCTGGTTAGAGGCGCGTCTGGGCGCTCGACTGCTCAACCGCACCACGCGGCGTCAAAGTTTGACCGATATCGGCCGCAGCTATTACGAACGCTGTAAGATAGTGTTGGCGGAAGTCGATGCGGCAGAAGCGATTGCGCTGGAGATGAAAGCAACGCCGTCAGGAACCATTCGGGTTAATGCGCCCGTCACCTTTGGCGCTTATGCGCTTGCGCCCTTTATTACCCGCTATCTCGATCGTTATCCGGATACGCAGATCGAGCTGACGCTTAACGATCGCATGGTCGATCCGATTGAGGAAGGTTTTTAAGTGATCGTGCGCATCGGTGAACTGGCCGACAGTTCGATGATCGCCTGGCCGTTAAGACCCTATCGGCTGATTGCCTGCGCATCACCCACTTATGTGGTGCGCGAGGGTTTCCCTGAGAAACCCAGCGATTTGGCGCATCACGCTTGTCTGGTGTACGGCGAATGGACGCCCACTGTGCCGTGCCGCTGGTTGTTCCAGCGTGATGGGCAGAGCGAAGAAGTCAGGCCAACCGGACGGTTTCGCGCCAATGACTGGAAAGCGCTGCTGTATGCGGCAATCGAAGGTTATGGCGTCACCTTGGGTCCTGCCGATGTGTTGGGCAAAGAGATTGAAGCCGGACGTTTGGTTCAGGTTCTGCCGGACTATGAAGGTCCAGCCCGCCCGATGCATGTGCTGGTGCCTGCGGCAAGGCGGCAAACGGTTAAGATCCGTTGCTTTGTCGATGCGCTGAGAGAGGCTTTTGGCGAAGGTATGGGGCTGTAAAATAGAAGGCACCGCAGAGCGGTGCCTTGTGGGTTAACGCAAAAAGGCCGGTTGCTGCTGTTCGTAACGAGCTATCGCCTCTTCGTGTTGTAACGTCAAGCCGATGCTGTCCAGCCCGTTGAGCATGCAGTGACGGCGGAAACTGTCGATCTCAAACGGGTATTTTTTCCCGCCAGCATCGACCGTCTGCGCTTCCAGATCCACCGTAAAGGTAATGCCTTGTGTACTGTCGACCAGTTTGAACAGATCGTCGATATCGGTATCACTCAGTTTTACTGGCAGCAACTGGTTGTTAAACGCGTTACCGTAGAAAATATCCGCAAAGCTTGGGGCGATCACCACGTGAAAACCGTAGTCGGTCAGTGCCCAGGGGGCATGTTCACGGGAAGAGCCGCAGCCGAAGTTTTCGCGCGCCAGCAGGATGGTGGCACCTTTATAACGCGGTTTATTCAGCACAAACTCCGGGTTGGGTTGCTGCCCCGCGTCATCCAGAAAACGCCAGTCGTGAAACAGATGTTGGCCGAAACCGGTACGCGTCACCTTCTGCAAAAACTGCTTGGGGATGATCGCATCCGTGTCTACGTTGGCGGCGTCCAGCGGCACGACCAGCCCGGTATGTTGGGTAAATTTAGCCATCAGGCGTCTCCTTATTAATTCGCGGACGAAGGTAATTCGCGGATATCCGCGAAATGCCCTGTCACGGCGGCGGCGGCAGCCATCGCTGGGCTGACCAGGTGAGTACGGCCCGCACGCCCCTGACGGCCTTCAAAGTTACGGTTGCTGGTGGATGCACAGCGCTCACCGGGGTTCAGGCGGTCATTGTTCATTGCCAGACACATGGAGCAGCCCGGTAGACGCCATTCAAACCCGGCTTCAATAAACACTTTATCCAGACCTTCCAGCTCCGCCATGGTTTTCACCGGGCCAGAGCCGGGCACCACGATAGCTTGCACGCCGGCAGCCACTTTACGCCCTTTGGCGATAGCGGCGGCAGCGCGCAAATCTTCGATACGCGAGTTAGTACAGGAACCGATAAACACTTTGTCGATAGCGACATCGGTCAGCTTGATGCCCGGTTGCAGGTCCATATACGCCAGCGCTTTGGCAGCAGAAGCACGCTCAACCGGATCGCTGAAGGATTCAGGATCGAGGATATTCTGGTTCACGGCGATTACTTGCCCAGGGTTGGTGCCCCAGGTTACCTGCGGCGCGATATCGGCGGCATCCAGTGTGACGACGGTATCAAACACCGCATCTGCATCGGATTTCAACGTGCTCCAGTACGCCACGCCAGCGTCCCAATCGGCCCCTTTCGGTGCGAACTGGCGGCCTTTGAGGTAGGCAAACGTAGTTTCATCCGGTGCCACTAAACCGGCCTTTGCGCCCATTTCAATCGCCATGTTACACAGCGTCATGCGGCCTTCCATGCTCAATGCGCGGATGGCGTCACCACAGAATTCCACCACGTGGCCCGTACCGCCTGCGCTGCCGGTTTTACCGATAATCGCCAGCACGATGTCTTTTGCGGTGATGCCGGGCGCAGCCTGGCCTGTTACTTCAATTTTCATGGCTTTGGCGCGACCCTGCTTCAGGGTTTGCGTCGCCATCACATGTTCCACTTCGGAGGTGCCGATACCAAACGCCAGTGAGCCAAAGGCACCGTGGGTAGCGGTATGGGAATCGCCGCACACAATCGTCATGCCCGGCAGGGTCATGCCCTGTTCCGGCCCGATAACGTGGACGATGCCTTGATACGGGTGGTTCAGATCGTACAACTGCACGCCAAACTCGGCGCAGTTCTTGATCAGTTCCTGCATCTGGATGCGGGCCATTTCACCACAGGCATTGATGTCTTTGGTCTGAGTGGACACGTTGTGATCCATGGTGGCAAAGGTTTTGCCCGGCTGGCGCAGTTTGCGCCCCATGGCACGCAGGCCATCAAAGGCTTGCGGAGAAGTGACTTCATGCACCAGATGGCGGTCGATATACAGCAGCGGCGTCTCATTCTGCGCTTCGTACACCACGTGGGCATCAAACAACTTCTGGTATAAGGTCTTGCTCATGGTTACACCCCTTGCGCCACAAAGCGGGCAATCGCATCGCCCATTTCGTCGGTGCTGATGGCTTTGCCGTCACGGCCCGCCAGATCGCCAGTGCGATAGCCTTCGGCCAGCGCGGTGTTTACCGCGTTTTCGATGGCGTTAGCCGCGTCATCGGCTTCCAGGCTGTAACGCAGCAGCAGTGCCAGTGACAGAATCTGTGCGATCGGGTTAGCGATGTTTTTGCCCGCGATATCCGGCGCGGAACCGCCCGCCGGTTCGTACAGGCCGAAACCTTGTTCGTTCAGGCTGGCGGAAGGCAGCATACCCATCGAACCGGTGATCATCGCACATTCGTCAGACAGGATGTCACCAAACAGGTTGGAGCACAGCATCACGTCGAACTGGGACGGATCTTTGATCAACTGCATGGTGGCGTTGTCGATGTACAGGTGCGCCAGCGTCACGTACGGGTAGTCTTTGCTGACTTCGGTGACGATTTCACGCCACAGGATGGAGCTTTGCAGCACGTTAGCTTTATCGATGGACGTGACTTTGCAGCGACGCTTACGAGCCGACTCAAAGGCAATACGGGCGATACGCTCGATCTCGAAACGGTGATAGACCTCGGTGTCGAACGCACGCTCGTGCTGGCCGCTGCCTTCACGGCCTTTCGGCTGACCGAAGTAGATACCGCCGGTCAGTTCGCGCACGCACAGAATGTCGAAACCGTTTGCAGCGATGTCGTTGCGCAGCGGGCAGAAGGCTTCCAGCCCTTGATACAGACGTGCCGGGCGCAGGTTGCAGAACAGACGGAAGTGCTTACGCAGTGGCAGCAATGCGCCGCGCTCCGGTTGCTCAGCCGGCGGCAGGTGCTCCCATTTCGGGCCGCCAACCGAACCGAACAGAATGGCGTCAGCCTGCTCGCAACCGGCGACGGTGGCGGCTGGCAGTGGCGTGCCCTGGCGGTCGATGGCGATGCCGCCGACGTCATATTCGCTGGTGGTGATACGCAAACCGAAACGCTGGCGAACCGCGTCTAATACTTTATGGGCTTGCGCCATGACTTCTGGGCCGATGCCGTCACCGGGTAAGACGGCGATATGGTAACTCTTTGTCATCACACTGTTTCCTGGCTATTTTGTTGTTTGTTGTGGTGCTGCAAACGCTGAATTTCTTGTTCTACCAACTGTGCGCGTTTGTTGTTCAATACGTTGACCATCGCCTTGGCGGAGGATTCGACGATGTCGGTCGCCAGGCCCACGCCGTGGAAGCGGCGGCCTTGATCAGCGGCGACGATATCCACTTGCCCCAGCGCATCACGTCCCTGGCCCTTGGCGGACAACTGGTATTTCACCAGTTCAATGCCGTAGCCCGTGATGCGGTTAATCGCCTGATAGACGGCATCGACCGGTCCGTTGCCGGTAGCGGCCTCGGCTTGCACCTCGCCACCACAGGCCAATTGCACTGACGCGGTGGCAATTGTGTTGGAACCAGACTGCACGTTGAAGGCATCCAGGCGATAGAACTCTTCGTCTTCCTGCTGGCTGTTGATAAAGGCCAATGCTTCTAAATCGTAGTCGAATACCTGACCTTTTTTGTCGGCCAGCTTCAGGAAATCGGTGTACAACTGGTCTAGATTAAAATCGCTTGCTTTATAACCCATCTCTTCCATGCGGTGTTTCACCGCCGCACGGCCAGAACGAGAGGTCAGGTTCAGTTGCACTTCTTTCAGGCCGATGGATTCCGGCGTCATGATTTCGTAGTTGGAGCGGTTTTTCAGCACGCCGTCCTGATGGATGCCGGAGGAGTGGGCGAAGGCGTTAGAACCGATAATCGCTTTGTTGCCGGGGATTGGCATGTTGCAAATCTGGCTCACCAACTGACAGGTGCGATAGATTTCCTGATGATTGATATTGGTGTGGACGTTCAGCAAATCCTGACGGGTTTTGATCGCCATGATCACTTCTTCCAGCGCGGTGTTGCCTGCGCGCTCGCCCAGACCGTTCAACGTGCCTTCTACCTGACGTGCGCCAGCCTGCACAGCAGTAATGGAGTTGGCAACCGACATCCCCAGATCGTCATGGCAGTGCACGGAAATAATCGCTTTGTCGATGTTCGGCACACGATCGTACAGCGTGGTGATGATGCCGCCGAACTGATACGGCGTGGTGTAACCCACGGTGTCAGGGATGTTGATGGTGGTGGCACCGGCGTTAATTGCGGCTTCAACGATACGGCATAGGTTATCGATAGGCGTACGGCCAGCATCTTCACAGGAGAACTCTACGTCGTCGGTGTAGTTATGCGCCCGTTTGACGGAGTGAACCGCTTTCTCAATGACCTGCTCGAACGACAAACGCAGTTTGGATTCGATGTGCAGCGTAGAGGTGGCCAGGAATACGTGAATGCGGAAGGCTTCGGCAACGCGCAGCGCTTCGGCGGCGACATCGATGTCTTTATCGACGCAGCGGGCCAAACCACACACCCGGCTGTTTTTAATCTGACGCGCAATGGTCTGTACCGATTCGAAATCGCCCGGCGAAGAGACCGGGAAGCCGACTTCCATCACGTCCACGCCCAATCTTTCCAGCGCGTAGGCCACTTGCAGTTTCTCTTTTACACTCAGACTGGCTTGTAATGCCTGCTCACCATCACGCAATGTGGTATCGAAAATAATGACCTGCTGGCTCATTGGAAAGATTCCTTATCGTGTTTATTCGAGCGCCGAACAGGTAAAAAAACCCGCGCATCGGCGCGGGTTCTTCGTTCTGTGTAACGTGAAATCAGCTCTGACTTTCACCCACAGGCATACCGCGCAATGTTGATGCGTGTAGTAGTAGGCCTAGTAGGAAAGTGTGTTTGAACATGATATCTCGTCTGATCCGGTTAGCTGCAAAATTCGCCACATACCGCTTAATCGCGGGAATGGCATCGCTCGTGCTTTTATTGGTACTTGATTCTTGTGGGTATGTCAAGCATTTGTGATCATCGAACGGTGTTCGTTCCCGGTCACGACGAAATCGTTTGCGTTGCCGTCGTCACGTGGAGCGCGCAAATGGGCAGATGTGCGTGGCGTCAACCTTCCATCATGTCAATGTGAAAGATCGTTGCGGTTTCTGGCAAGATCAGTAGACTGCGCCAAAATAATAAACAGTTGTACGCTGAAATTTCCCAGGCTCATTTTTTATGTCTACCCATTTGTCGCAATACCATTTGGTTGAACGCATCCAACACCTGATTGCTCATTGTTCCGGCCGTACCGCACTGCGTGAATGGTCTGCCTCTGGCGAAACGCAGCTTACCTGGTTTCAGGCCGGTGCGCGTATTCGTCGCATTGCCAGTGCACTGCTCTCGCTGGGGATTGATGCCCAAGAGCGTGTCGCGTTGTTCTCTCATAATTCCCTCAACTGGTCGCTGGCAGATCTCGCGACGCTGTACGTGCGTGGTGTGACCGTCCCGATTTATGCCACCAACACGGCGACACAGGCTGCGTTTATCATCAATGACGCGGATATTCGCACCATTTTTGTCGGTTCTCAGCCTCAGTATGATGCGATATTGGCGCTGCTGCCGGAGTGTCCGCAGCTTAAGCGCATCATCGTGCTCGATGACAATGTGAATCTGCATCACTGCCCGTTGGCGCTGACGCTGGCGGCGTTTGAGGCCGATTGGATGACGCCTACTGGCAGCCTGCGCTGCAACAGCGCATTGATGAGCGTAATCTGGACGATCTTTTCACGTTGATCTACACCTCTGGCACGACCGGTGAGCCGAAAGGGGTGATGCTGGATTACGCCAACATGGCGATGGTGCTGAAGCTGCACGATGAGCGCCTGTGTGTGTCGCAGGACGATATCTCTCTGAGCTTCCTACCGCTCTCTCACGTGTTTGAGCGCGCCTAGTCGTTTTACATGATGCACACCGGTGCACAAAACGTCTATCTGGCCGACACCAATCTGGTACGCAATGCGATGCAGGCCGTTTCACCGACGGTGATGTGTGCGGTGCCGCGTTTCTACGAGAAAGTGTATAGCGCCATTCACGAAAAAGTCGCGCAGGCACCCTGGCATCGTCGCACGCTGTTTAACTGGGCCATCGCGCAGGGGCGCAAGGCGTTTCTGGCACATATTTCAGGTAAATCACGTTCACCGTTGCAGGCGCTACTGCATCGCGTCGCCGATCGGCTGGTGCTGACCAAGCTGCGCCACTTGCTGGGCGGTAAGATTCGCTTTATGCCTGCGGCTGGCGCCCATCTGGATGAGAATATCATTCTGTTTTTCCAGTCGATGGGCGTGCGCGTTATTTACGGTTACGGCATGACGGAAACCTGTGCCACGGTATCGTGCTGGGAAGCGAATAACGTGCGGCTGGGCTCGATCGGCACGCCGCTACCGGGTATTGAAGTGCGCATTGGCGACGAAAACGAAATACAGGTGCGCGGCGCTACGCTGATGCGCGGTTATTTCCGCCGTCCGCAGGAAACCGCTGAAGCCTTCACCGCTGATGGCTGGCTGAAAACCGGTGATGCCGGGAAGCTGGATGCCGAGGGTAACCTGTATATCACCGAGCGCCTGAAAGACCTGATGAAAACCTCCGGCGGAAAATATATTGCGCCGCAGCACTTGGAAGGCACCTTGGGTCAAGACCGATTTATCGAGCAGGTGGCGGTGATTGCCGATGCGCGCAAATACGTGTCTGCGTTGATTGTGCCTTGCTTTGAAGCGCTGGAAGAGTACGCGGCATCGGCCAACCTCAAGTATCACGATCGCCTCGAATTGTTACGTCATAGCCACATTATCGAACTGTTTGAACAGCGTCTGCGCGAGATGCAAAAAGAGCTGTCACGCGTCGAACAGGTCAAGCGCTTTACCCTGCTGGCGACCCCTTTCTCTATGGAGAGCGGGGAGTTAACGCCGACATTAAAACTGCGACGTAAGATCATCGCCCAGCGCTATCAGCTGGAAATTGATGCCATGTACGGCGAATAACCCCGAGTAACTTGCAGCGGGTGAGGTACACGAATTTTTAACTTTTTTGCTGAAAATTTCCCGCTGCAATTGGCTATCATCGCGGAATAATCACTATCCGCGATGACGCCGTTTAGCGTTTTATCTCAGTCGAATCCCTTCTGGCGGTGTAAACCCGTTTCCACTTGTTTGTTCCTCGCTTCACCCTTGTTTGCCTGTGCCGTCGTCTAACGTTATGGTAATCGGCTATATTCAAATTCTGGATAAGACAATGACGTGTGTCGCGCTGTGATGTCAGTGCCGCGATGCCGCTCTCAGAACGAAAAGAGGCAATCCCATGGAGATGTTGTCAGGCGCCGAGATGGTGGTTCGATCGTTGATCGATCAGGGCGTGAAATATGTGTTCGGGTATCCGGGCGGGGCCGTATTGGATATTTACGATGCGCTACACACCGTGGGCGGCATTGACCATATTCTGGTGCGCCACGAGCAGGGTGCAGTGCACATGGCCGATGGTTACGCGTGCGCCACCGGCGATGTCGGTGTGGTGCTGGTCACCTCGGGTCCGGGTGCCACCAATGCGATTACCGGTATTGCCACCGCCTATATGGACTTCATCCCGATGGTGGTGTTGTCTGGGTAGGTAGCCACCTCGCTTATCGGTTACGACGCGTTTCAGGAATGCGACATGGTCGGCATTTCTCGTCCGGTGGTGAAGCACAGTTTCTTGGTCAAACAGGCTGAAGATGTGCCCACGGTGCTGAAAAAGGCATTCTATCTGGCATCAAGCGGGCGTCCCGGCCCGGTGGTGGTGGATTTGCCGAAAGATGTGATGAGTCCGGCCAACAAACTGCCGTATCTCTATCCCGATGCGGTCACCATGCGCTCCTACAATCCGACGATTCAAGGGCATAAGGGGCAAATTCGTCGTGCGCTGCAAACCTTGCTAAGCGCCCAGTCACCGATCATTTACGCGGGTGGCGGGGTTATCAATGCGGGGTGCCATGAAGAACTGCGCCAACTGGCAGAACGTTTGAACCTGCCGGTCACCAACTCTCTGATGGGATTGGGTGGTTTTCCGGGGACGCACCGTCAGTGTCTGGGCATGCTTGGTATGCACGGCACTTACGAAGCCAACATGGCGATGCACAATGCCGATGTGATCTTCGCCGTCGGCGTGCGTTTTGACGATCGCACCACCAACAATCTGGCGAAGTACTGCCCGAATGCTACGTATCGATATCGATCCGGCCTCCATTTCGAAAACGGTCAATGCGGATATTCCCATTGTGGGTGATGCGCGCCAGGTGCTGGCGCTGATGCTGGAACTGCTGGATCAGGGCGAAGCGCAGTAGAATTTTGACGCGCTGCGCGACTGGTGGCAGCGTATTGAGCAGTGGCGTGCGCGCCAATGCCTGAAATATCCGTTAGACAGCGACAAGATCAAGCCGCAGGCGGTGATTGAAACCTTGCACCGTTTGACCGACGGTAAAGCCTATGTGGCATCGGACGTGGGGCAGCACCAGATGTTCGCTGCGCTGATAAAGAGGTTCACTGTGTCGGTGAACCTTGAGGTTGCTGACAAACCTACCTAAAACGGTCATTCCCGCGCAGGCGGGAATCTCATACAGGCTAAACGCGTTCATTCTGCCCGAGATCCCCGGCCTACGCCGAGGACGACGAAGAGGTTGGTAGGTTTTTTCAGTAGTCTGAGGGCTCACTGTGTCGGTGAGCTTTTTATTTTTCTCTCTATAACCCTGAACAACAATAAAGCGGTTGCTGATTGCCAGCTTCTGCGGTTAGATCTATACGATATCCATGCTTAAGATATGGACATCCTTATTTTTTATTTTCCAGCTTATTTAAAGGGGCTAACGTGAAACTGGATGAAATCGCGCGCCTTGCGGGCGTTTCACGCACTACTGCCAGCTACGTTATCAATGGCAAGACCAAACAATACCGCGTCAGTGATAAAACGGTAGAAAAAGTGATATCGGTGGTGCGTGAGCATAATTATCATCTCAATGCGGTGGCTGCTGGATTACGCGCTGGGCGTACTCGTTCTATCGGGCTGGTGATTCCGGATCTGGAAAACACCAGCTATACCAAAATTGCCAATTATCTGGAGCGTCAGGCGCGTCAGCGCGGTTATCAATTGCTGATTGCCTGCTCTGAAGATCAGCCGGATAACGAGATGCGCTGCATTGAGCATCTGCTGCAACGCCAGGTTGATGCCATTATCGTGTCGACAGCGTTGCCTCCGGAGCATCCGTTCTATCAGCGTTGGGCTGGGGACAGCTTGCCGATTATCGCGCTGGATCGCGCGTTGGATCGCGAACACTTCACAAGCGTAGTGGGTGCCGATTGTGAGGATGCGGAAATGCTGGCACAGGAACTGCGCAAGATCCCGGCGGAGTCAGTGCTCTACCTCGGGGCGTTGCCGGAGCTTTCAGTGAGTTTCCTGCGCGAACAAGGGTTTCGTATGGAGTGGGCAGAGGATCCGCGTCAGGTGAATTTCCTTTATGCCAACAGCTACGAACGCTCAGCGGCGGCGACGGCGTTTGAAGAGTATTTGCAGCATCACCCGATGCCGCAGGCGCTATTCACCACCTCGTTTCCGCTGTTGCAAGGGGTGATGGATATTACGCTGAAGCAGAGCGGACGGCTGCCGAACAATTTGGCGATTGCCACGTTTGGTGACAACGAACTGTTCGATTTCCTCGAGTGCCCGGTGCTCTCCGTGGCGCAACGCCATCGCGAAGTGGCTGAGCGGGTGCTGGAATTGGTGCTGGCAAGTCTCGATGAACCTAAGAAGCCCAAGCCCGGTTTGACGCGCATTCGGCGCAGTCTCTATCGGCGCGGTTCACTCAGTCGCCGTTAGTTTGGGATTATTCCTAATAAAAAGCCATCCGGTATCAGGATGGCTTTTTTGTCGCCTGTATTTGGCGGTAGTTGCGGTCTCGGCCTGACGTTCAGCCCGGTACGGCGACGCGAAACAGACGGCGACAGTAATCGAGAAAATAGCCGTAGGAGACACCAATTACCATATATATCAACACATTGCTGGTTACTGCTGCGACGATCTGCTGTGGGTTGGCACCAATAAACCACAGGATGGCAACATACACCGGTGATTGAAAGCTGACGTAGGCAAACAGGTCTGCCAGATTTTTTACCCAGGTACCGTGCGTCATGAAGCGTTGAGACAGACGTAGGATACGATCGCGGTACAGGCCGTAGGGCCAGGCAATAACAATATTAACGGGGATCGACACCAGTCGCGAAGAGAGCGACTGCTGGAAGCTCATGCCAGACAGCAAGATCTCAATCAGCATAACCGTTATAAAACAGTAGATTACCATAGCGACTGTGTCCGCTACCGCACTACGCAATCGGGATTCAGGGGAGAACATGCAGAGAGACTCCGTTATATACCCGTCATACTTCAAGTTGCAGGTGCGTTGGCTTCGTTCACTCGCCCCAGTCACTTACCTGAGTAAGCTCCTGGGGATTCGTTCGCTTGCCGCCTTCCTGCAACTCGAATTATTTAGGGTATGCAGTTAATTGGGTGAAATGCAGTTAATTATGTCGGTGTATTTTATGTGCGTAGTGTACTTCACTGGATGTTGAAGTTGTAAGTAGCGATAAATTTTTATTTTTTCATGCTTTTTTCTTATGGACGCTACTTTATAGAAGAAAGGTGGCATGGCAGTTTATTAAGCGCGGCAGTCGGAGAAATTATGTTTATAACCGTCATTCCGCACCTACTTTAAGAATAAATTCGACGGTATCGCTCGCCGAGAACATCAACGATGGTCTTGTGAACAGAATTGAGGTTGGATACTTGTGGTGGTCTGTCACCAATACTGA
>NZ_JBPETA010000046.1:0-19653 GCF_051710365.1 Symbiopectobacterium sp.
ATGGCGATGGTCAAAGCGCTTAACCGGATCACGCTATTAGGAATGCCGAACAGTATTCGCATCACGTAACAATCGACCCGATGGGGCACAGTCGTTACAAGTTCTGATTTATTCAACAAAGCCGCGTAGCACTTGACGTGGACGGTAGCATATTGATGACTCCCTGTTTATGAGTGGAGTGATGATATGAAGAAAATAATTATTTTTATATCAGGTTATCGCCTTGTTTCATGTAACGCGATTATGCATTATGAAATTTTCCGAAAGTAAATATAGAACGCAGTCAGAAATATCAAAAAGTAGATTCTGGATCGGGACTAGACGTTGCGATAAATAGATAGTAAAACCCCGGCGTAAAGCCGGGGCGAGATGCTACGGATTACGTGCCACAATCACGGCACGCAATGGCGCGGGGTAACCTTCGCAGGTTTTACTGCGATCGTTAGGATCGAGAAAATCGGCCAGTGATTCCGTGGTCATCCATGAGGTTCTGCTCTGTTCCTCGAGGGTAGTGACGCAATGATCGACGATACGCACATCTACAAACCCGCACTTTTCCAACCAGCGTACCAGTGCCGAGGCTGAGGGAATAAAGTAAACATTGCGCATTTGCGCGTAACGCTCGCCAGGCACCAGCACGGCATTCTCATCGCCCTCGATAACCAGCGTTTCCAACACCAGCTCTCCGCCGGAAACCAACTGATTTTTCAACTGCCACAGATGATCGAGCGGCGAGCGGCGATGGTAAAGCACGCCCATGGAGAACACGGTATCAAAGGCAGCGAGTTCCGGCAGTTGTTCGATACCAAGCGGTAATACATGCGCACGTTGATCGTTACCCAGCAGTTTGCGTACGGCTTCGAATTGGCAGACGAAAAGCTGCATCGGGTCGATACCCACGGCCAGATGCGCACCGGCACCAACCATGCGCCACAGGTGATAACCGCTGCCGCAGCCGACATCCAATACCAGACGACCCTGCAAGGGGCTGATATGGGGCGTTAGCCGCTCCCATTTCCAGTCGGAGCGCCATTCGGTGTCGATATTGACACCGTAAAGCGAATAGGGGCCTTTACGCCACGGCATCAGTTGACGCAGGCGCATTTCCAGCCCTTCACGCTGTCCATTGCTGAGAGCCGGCTGCAACGCAGCGGTGACGCTGTGTTGCACATCTAGCTGCGAGGGTGTTAGTTCAGGCAAGGCTTCAACGGCATTGAACCACTGTTTAAATTTGCCATGCAGTGATTCCAGTTGCCATGCACTCAGTTGGGCTGGCAGCGTATTTAACCAATGGCTCAATGGGCCTTTCGCGATAAGCTGATAAAAATTGCCGAAATCGATCACGCCTTATCCTCAGCTTTTAGCGCTAGTAACGAACCAAAATTAAAGCACTGGAACCACACTTCGCTGTGTTGAAATCCGGCGTGCGCCAGACGAGATTTATGAGTCTCCACCGAATCGGTCAGCATGACGTTTTCCAGCATATTGCGTTTTTGGCTGATCTCTAATTCGCTGTAGCCATTTGCCCGCTTGAAATCGTGGTGCATGTTGAATAACAGCTCACCCACTTTGCTGTCTTCAAAGCTGAACTTCTCCGATAGCACCAGCGCACCACCGGGGTTCAAACCTTGATAGATACGCGTTAACAGCGTTTGCCGTTCTTCCGGTGCCAGGAATTGCAAGGTGAAGTTGAGTACCACCAGGGAGGCATTTTCGATGACGATGTCGCGGATATCTGCTTCGATTACCTTGACGGGGGTGGCAGCGCGAAAAGCATCAATGTGGCGGCGACAGCGTTCAATCATCGCGGGTGAGTTGTCAACGGCGATAATGTTGCAACCCGTGGTCTGAATATTACGCCGTATCGACAGCGTAGCGGCACCCAGCGAGCAGCCCAGATCGTAAATCTGAGTATCGGGTTTGACGAAACGTTCGGCCAACATTCCGATCATGGAAATAATATTCGAATAACCGGGGACGGAGCGTTGAACCATATCGGGAAAGACTTCAGCGACGCGTTCGTCAAAGGTCCAGTCACCGAGGTGGGCTATGGGAACAGAAAAAAGCGTATCGCGATTTGGCATGATGGACACGAAATTACAGTGCGGTTAATAAAAAAGGTGGCACAGTCTAGCAAATACCGATAAGAAAGTCTGTTTCCTTGCGGCGCGCCATAGTTGACGCGGCGTACCAACATCACAGGCGCTGTTAATACAGAGTGAGCACCAATTCCCAGGGAAGGTAGTAAAGATTGAACAGTGACATCAATACCAGCGAGGCGTAGGTAGCGGCCATTCCGGTACGACGCCAGCGGAATTCACGTTGACGCAAGCCCACGTAGTGAAAGAGTCGGCCAATAATCAGCAATATACCGCACAGGTGGATCATAGCGATCAAGGCACCGTTCATTTCCATCAGCACCAGAAGAATAGCGCCGATGGGGAGGTATTCGACGGCATTACCGTGCACCCGAATGGCGGTCTGTAATTCATAAAAACCACCGTCTCCGTATGCTACGCGGTATTGCATACGCAGTTTCACCACATCGAGAGACAGTTTTACCAGCAACAATGCGCCAAGCACCACATAGAGCGCGCTTACCATGTTCCACTCCATTGTCGGGCAAACATTGCCTGACAGAAAATATTAACCGACTTCGGCTGGCAGAATGATAACTGTCTGCTGTCAGACTGTCGCCTGTAATGTCTGCTTTTAAAAAAAAGCAGTTCAAAACCTGAAGTTATAATAAAAAATGCTAAAAAAAGCCTTTTAATACGTTGCTGTTTTATATTTGTTTAAAATAAGGTGTCCTGTTGCGGCCAGTCAGGGCGCGGCGGGCAGGCAGCGATAACCGGCTCTAATAACGGCCATATCGCCAGTGCCAGCGGGAGTACATTGCCAATGTCAGGCGTATGGATAAACAGATACGGAGAATGTTCCTGCCAGACCTTTAGTTTATCAATCCAGGGTGCAAACCAGCGCAAATTGTCTGCAATATCTTCATTGCCAATAAAACGGATGGCGGGGTGCTGTGCAGTCAACAGCGCATGAACCGGCAAACGCGGTTTTTTCCGTTGGGCTTCCAGCAAGGCGGGCGTATCCGGTCGCGCGTGGTGCACCGGGCGACTGTCGAGCATGATCCTATCGATAGCGCGCTGCGCAAACCCTTGGTTCAGTTGCCGTTTATCTTCACCTTTGGCAAAAAAGGCAAGGTGGCGAACTTCGACGCCGTAGCTGAATTCCTGCGGCAGCGTATCGAGAAAACACCATAAATCGGGGAGTTGCTCGGGCGAAAAGGCCGCAGGAAGCTGCAACCAGAATTGTCCAACACGCGAGGCGAGCGGTTGCAGGCAATGAAAAAACTGACGCGTTTCCTCTTCACAGTGACGCAACCCCGCCTGATGGCTGATGGTGGCAGGAAATTTGAAACAGAAACGGAAACTGTCAGAGGTCATGTCCCGCCAACGCAATACGCTGTCGGCACTGGGTAGCGCATAAAACGTGGTGTTACCTTCCACACAGTTGAAATACTGCGCGTAGTCAGCCAGCGTGCGCAGTCCGAACTTGTGCCAGGCGGGATGTTGCCATTGTGGTAAGCCAATAAATATTCCGTTGCAACCCATTAACAGAGTGATGGACAGTAAAACATTTTTTTAACCTGGAGGGAATTCTCACAATTCTTGCGACATATCACTGCCCGGAAACCGCTTCACTCTTATCGTTCCGGGGAATATCCTTTATAATAGCCACCTTTTTTTACTGAACAGCAATCCAGAACAACCATTCCGCGCAAAAAAACACCGTTGTAACCTGATGCGTGGGGAAATGCCGCTGTGTTTGTGGAACCCGTGTGTTTTATAGAGCCGATGGGTTTTATGGAGCCTGAGTTTTGCGCTCACTGTGACGATGCGGTCTGGCCGGTGCTCTCAGACGTGGTTGTTGTAGGTGTGATTATATCTCGTTGAGATGGTTTCTAGCGTGATTGCTCAAAAGGACATCGTAATGCGTACTGAATATTGTGGACAACTAAACGCGTCCCATGTGGGCCAGGAAGTGACATTGTGCGGTTGGGTTAACCGTCGCCGCGATCTGGGTGGTTTGATTTTTATCGATATGCGTGACCGCGATGGCGTGGTCCAGGTGTTTTTCGACCCCGATCGGCAGGATGCTTTCACTTTGGCGTCAGAACTGCGTAACGAATTCTGCATTCAACTGACCGGCGTGGTGCGTGCGCGCCCTGAAAGCCAGGTGAATAAGGATATGTCTACGGGCGAAGTGGAAGTGTTTGCGACCGCGCTGACGATTATCAACCGCTCAGAGCCGCTGCCGCTGGATGCTAACCAAACCAACACCGAAGAAGCGCGTTTAAAATACCGCTATCTTGATTTGCGCCGCCCTGAAATGGCGACGCGGTTAAAAACCCGCGCGCGTATTACCAGTTTTGTGCGTCGCTTTATGGACAGCCACGATTTTCTGGATATTGAAACGCCGATGCTGACCAAAGCCACGCCGGAAGGGGCGCGTGATTACCTGGTGCCAAGCCGAGTGCACAAGGGCAAATTCTATGCGCTGCCGCAATCGCCGCAGTTGTTCAAACAATTGCTGATGATGTCCGGTTTCGACCGTTACTACCAGATTGTTAAATGCTTCCGTGATGAGGATCTGCGTGCGGATCGCCAGCCGGAATTTACCCAGATCGACGTCGAAACCTCCTTCATGACGGTACCGCAGGTGCGTGAAGTGATGGAAAAACTGGTGCGCGAACTGTGGCAAGAGATTTTGAGCGTCGATCTGGGGGATTTCCCGATCATGACGTTTGCTGAAGCCATGCGTCGCTTTGGCTCCGACAAACCTGACCTGCGTAACCCGTTGGAACTGGTTGATGTCGCCGATCTGCTCAAAACGATCGACTTTAAAGTGTTCTCCGGTCCGGCTAACGATGCCAAAGATCGTGTGGCGGTGATTCGCGTACCGGGCGGTGCGCAATTGAGCCGCAAACAGATTGATGAATACGGCAAATTTATCGAGATCTACGGTGCCAAGGGTCTCGCCTATATTAAAGTGAATGAGAAAGCGAAAGGGCTCGAAGGCATTTCCAGCCCGGTGGCTAAATTCCTGAATGAATCGCTGCTGGCAGCGCTGTTGGAGCGCACGGCAACCGAAGACGGAGACATTCTGTTCTTCGGTGCAGATAGCGCGAAAGTGGTGACGGATGCGTTGGGTGCGCTGCGTCTTAAACTGGGACGCGATCTCGGCCTGACCAATCTGGCAAGTTGGAAACCGCTGTGGGTCATCGACTTCCCGATGTTTGAAGACGATGGCGAAGGCGGGTTGGCCGCCATGCACCACCCGTTTACTTCACCGCGTGATATGACGCCTGAAGCCCTGGAAAGTAACCCGGTTTCCGCCATCGCTAACGCGTACGATATGGTACTTAACGGCTATGAAGTGGGCGGTGGTGCCGTGCGTATTCACAGCAGCGCCATGCAACAGACCGTGTTCCGTATTCTGGGCATCAACGAGCAGGAACAGCGCGAAAAATTTGGCTTCCTGTTGGATGCATTGAAATACGGTACACCGCCGCATGCTGGTCTGGCGTTCGGTCTGGACCGTCTGGTGATGCTGTTGACCGGTACTGAAAACATTCGTGACGTGATCGCTTTCCCGAAAACCACCGCAGCAGCCTGTCTGATGACGGAGGCTCCGAGTTACGCCAACCCGGCAGCCTTGGAAGAACTGTCTATTGCCGTGGTGACGAAAGCAAAACCTGTGCAGGATGCGGAGTAACAGCCGATGGCTTATAAGCGTCCCGTTTCGGCCCTGATCGTTATTTATGCTCAGGATTCCGGACGGGTGCTGATGCTTCAGCGTCGCGACGGTCCCGATTTTTGGCAGTCGGTTACCGGCAGCCTTGAGGAGGGTGAAACTGCGGCGCTTACCGCGCAGCGCGAAGTGAAAGAAGAAGTTAACATCGATATCGCCGTTGAGAGATTATCACTGTTTGACTGTCAGCGCTGTGTCGAGTTTGAGCTTTTTGCTCATTTGAGACGTCGCTATGCCCCTGGAATCACGCACAACATGGAACACTGGTTCTGTCTGGCGTTGCAGAGTGAACGCGAGGTGATTCTCACCGAGAATCTTGCCTACCGTTGGTTAGCGGCGCCTGAGGCGGCGCAACTGACCAAATCGTGGAGCAACCGGCAGGCGATTGAAGAATTTGTTATTTATCCGGCCTGAAGAGGCTTTTTTCGGAGATTTTTATGGCAGGTCATAGTAAGTGGGCCAACACAAAACATCGTAAAGCGGCGCAGGATGCAAAACGCGACAAAATCTTTACCAAAATTATCCGCGAACTGGTGACGGCGGCGCGTTTGGGCGGCGGCGATCCGGGCTCCAACCCGCGTCTGCGTGCGGCCATCGATAAAGCGCTCTCCAACAACATGACGCGCGATACCCTGAACCGTGCTATTGCGCGTGGTGTCGGTGGTGATGAAGACAACAACATGGAAACCATCATTTATGAAGGTTATGGTCCTGGCGGCACGGCGGTGATGGTGGAGTGTCTGAGTGACAACCGCAACCGTACCGTATCCGAAGTGCGCCATGCCTTCACCAAATGTGGTGGTAACCTGGGCACCGATGGTTCTGTTTCCTATCTGTTCACCAAAAAAGGCGTTATCTCTTATGCGCCGGGCTTGGATGAGGATCAGGTGATGGACGCGGCGCTGGAAGCCGGTGCGGATGACGTCGTGACCTACGACGACGGCGCGATTGACGTCTTTACGCCGTGGGAAACCTTCGGTCAGGTGAAAGATGCGCTGGATGCTGCTGGTCTGAAATCCGAATCCGCAGAAGTATCCATGATCCCGTCGACCAATGCCGACATGGATGCCGATATCGCACCGAAACTGATGCGTCTGATCGACATGCTGGAAGACTGTGATGATGTGCAGGAAGTGTATCACAACGGTGAAATTTCCGACGAGGTAGCTGCAACACTGTAATGGTGTTTTCGCAGGTTGTGGTTAACGTGTTTACAGGGGGCGATGCGCTATGGCGCTAATTCTTGGCATCGACCCCGGTTCACGTGTTACCGGATATGGCATTATTCGCCAGCAAGGGCGTCAGCTCAGCTATGTTGGCAGCGGTTGTATTCGCACCGGGGTGGGCGATCTCCCTACGCGATTGAAGCTGATTTATGCCGGGGTGAGCGAGATAATCACCCAGTTTCAGCCCGATTGTCTGGCGATAGAACAAGTTTTTATGGCCAAAAATGCGGATTCTGCCCTGAAATTGGGGCAGGCGCGCGGCGTGGCGATTGTGGCAGGTGTCAATCAAGGGTTACCCATTTTTGAATATGCAGCCCGACAAGTGAAACAGACGGTTGTTGGCACCGGTGAGGCAGAAAAAAGTCAAGTGCAGCACATGGTGCGTACCTTGCTGAAGCTGTCAGCGAATCCGCAGGCGGACGCCGCCGATGCGCTCGCCATCGCCATTACGCACTGTCATTTGAGTCAGAATCTGACACGTATCGGCCCCGACAGGTTGAATTTAGTGCGCGGGCGACTGCGTTGAACATCAGGCTGGATATTCATCCAGCCTTTTTTATGCTATAAGCTAGCAAAAAGGTTTTAACGTAACGAAAAGGAAGGTCAACGTGATTGGTCGTCTCAGAGGCATCATTCTGGAAAAACAACCGCCGCAGGTGCTGATCGAAGTTAACGGGGTTGGCTACGAGGTCCATATGCCGATGACCTGCTTTTATGAACTGCCCGATTTGAACCAGGAAGCGGTTATTTTCACCCAGTTTGTGGTGCGGGAAGATGCACAGTTATTGTTTGGTTTTAACAACAAGCAAGAACGTGTGTTATTTCGTGAGTTGATTAAAACCAATGGCGTTGGGCCGAAACTGGCGCTGGCTATTCTCTCTGGGATGTCTGCGCAGCAGTTCGTGAGCGCCATTGAACGAGAAGAGATTGCTACGTTGATCAAATTGCCGGGGGTCGGTAAGAAAACGGCAGAGCGGCTAGTAGTAGAAATGAAGGACCGCTTTAAAGGGATGAGCGGAGACCTGTTTAATCCCGCGGCCCTCGATGTCCCTCTCAGCAGTTCAGCCCCTACCGCTGTGCCAGAAGAAGATCCGGAAAGTGAAGCGGCCTCAGCGCTGGTGGCCTTGGGATACAAACCGCAGGAAGCCAGCCGGATGGTATCCAAAATCGCCCGACCCGGTGCGGACTGTGAGACACTGATCCGCGAAGCGCTGCGCGCGGCACTGTAAGGGGATTGCCATGATTGAAGCCGACCGTCTGATCTCCGCGCAAGAAATACCTGAAGAAGAGATCATTGACCGAGCGATTCGTCCGCGCATGCTGGCGGAATACGTCGGACAGCCTCAGGTGCGCGAGCAGATGGAAATCTTTATTGAGGCGGCACGTAAACGGGGTGATGCACTGGATCACCTGCTGATTTTTGGTCCGCCCGGTTTAGGGAAAACCACGCTCGCCAATATCGTTGCCAATGAGATGAACGTGAACCTGCGCACCACATCAGGCCCAGTGTTGGAGAAGGCTGGCGACTTGGCCGCACTGTTGACCAACCTTGAACCGCATGATGTGTTGTTTATCGATGAAATTCACCGTTTGTCGCCCGTGGTGGAAGAGGTGCTCTATCCCGCGATGGAAGATTATCAACTGGATATCATGATCGGTGAGGGACCCGCCGCGCGTTCGATTAAACTCGATCTTCCCCCGTTTACCCTGATTGGCGCGACGACCCGTGCTGGCTCTTTGACGTCACCACTGCGTGATCGTTTTGGCATTGTGCAACGGCTCGAATTCTACAAGGTCGAGGATTTACAGCATATTGTCGGCCGCAGCGCGGCATGCCTTGGGCTGGATCTTACCGATGAGGGGGCGTTAGAAGTGGCTCGACGTTCCCGTGGCACGCCGCGTATTGCCAACCGTTTGCTGCGACGGGTCCGTGATTACTCAGAGGTAAAATCGAGTGGAGCCATCAATGCCGAAACTGCGAGGCTGGCGCTGGATATGCTGGCGGTAGACACAGAAGGCTTCGATTATATGGATCGCAAACTGCTGCTGGCCATCATCGATAAATTTACCGGTGGGCCAGTGGGTCTGGATAATCTGGCGGCGGCCATCGGTGAAGAGCGGGAAACCATTGAAGATGTGCTGGAGCCTTACCTGATTCAGCAGGGCTTTATTCAGCGTACGCCGCGCGGGCGTATTGCCACCGCGCACGCGTATCGCCATTTCGGTATCGATAGAACCTGACCCGCCTTCAGGCGGGTTGTTTGCGAATCAGACTCAGCATAAACAGAAATGAGGCGCTGAGCACCACGGAAGGGCCCGCTGGGGTGTTGTACAAGGCGGAGAAGATCAGGCCGCCGGTCACGGCGAGCATCCCCAGTACCACCGCCAATCCCGCCATCTGCTCCGGCGTGCGCGCAAAACGGCGCGCGGTGGCGGCAGGAATGATCAGCAATGAGGTGATGATCAGCGCACCGACAAATTTCATTGCCAGCCCGATAGTCAATGCGGTTACCAGCATCAGGATCAAACGGGTGCGCTGTAAATTGACGCCGTCTACGTGTGCCAACTCCTGGCTGATGGTTATGGAAAGCAATGAACGCCATTGCCAGCACATGATGGCAATCACCACCAGCACGCCCGGTCCAATCAACCACAAATCCTGCGTCGTTACCGACAGCAAATCACCAAACAGGTAGGCCATCAAATCAACACGAATGTTGTTCATCAGGCTAACCACCACCAGTCCTAACGACAGCGCGCTGTGCGCCATGATGCCAAGCAGTGTGTCGATGGCAAGATACGGGCGTCGTTCAAGCCACACCAATCCCAGTGCCAGCAGCAGTGTTACCAGAATCACGGCGTAATAGACGTTGATATCCAGCAGAAAACCGATGGCGACACCCAGCAGAGAGGCATGGGCCAGAGTATCACCGAAGTAAGACATCCGTCGCCAGACTACGAACGAACCGAGCGGACCCGCCGCGCATGCGAGAAAAATACCGGCCAGCCAACCGGGGAGCAAAATGTCAATCATGCGTCGTTGCCGCCCTGTCGTTTTAAAATAATGCGTCCATTTAAATCGTGACGATGATTATGGTGGTGGCGATACACCGCCAGTTGCTCTGCGCCGCGCGGGCCGAACATGGCGAGAAATTGAGGATGCAGAGAGACGGCCTCTGGCGCCCCCGAACAGCACACATGCTGATTCAGGCACAGTACTTCGTCGGTTTTGGCCATCACCAAGAGCAAGTCGTGCGAAACCATCAACACGCCGCAGTTAAACTCCTGCAGCAACTGGTTGATAAGGTCGTACAGCGCCAATTGTCCGTTGACATCCACCCCCTGTGTCGGCTCGTCCAACACCAGCAATTGAGGCTGATTGAGTAGCGCACGTGCCAGCAACACCCGCTGTGTCTCGCCACCCGAGAGCTTTTGCATCGGTTGATCCAACAAATGAGCGGCCTGTACCCGCTTGAGCGCAGGCAAAATATCCTGTTGCTTAACGCCAGGACGTAACCGCATAAAGCGACCCACGGTCAAGGGCAGGGTAGCATCCAGATGCAGTTTTTGCGGCACGTAGCCAATGCGTAAATTCGGTTGCTTGTGCAGGGTGCCTGCCGTGGGCGACAGCAGTCCGAGCACCACGCGCACCAGCGTGGATTTTCCTGCGCCATTGGGCCCAAGCAGCGTGAGAATGTGGCCCGATTGCAGGTTCAGCGAAATGTCGCTAAGCACGTTACGGTCACCAAAGGCGACGGAAATGCGATCGAGCGAAACGAGTGTAGACATAAAATTCAGTTTGTAGAGTGTCTGTGACGTTATAATATTACAAAACCAACGGTAAATGAATGAGAAAACACGCATGCCAGCCAGCTTCACACCGAAAAAATCGCCAAATGAACAAAAATTGAAAGCCCTGTTTGTCGCGGGTGCACTATTCTTTGCGGGTATCACTGCCGAAAGTGCTCAGGCGGCGGTCGTTACTTCCGTTCGTCCTCTCGGGTTCATCGCGGCGGCCATCGCCGATGGGGTAACGCCTACGGAGGTGCTATTGCCGGATGGCGCATCGCCTCACGATTATGCCCTGCGCCCGAGCGATGTCCAGCGTTTACAGTCGGCAGAGCTGGTTATTTGGGTTGGGCCGGAAATGGAAGCCTTTTTAACCAAGCCGCTGGCATCCCATTCCGCCGCACCACAGATTTCGTTGGCAAGCTTGCCTGCCATTCAGAGCGTGCTGATAAAAGAGAGTGAGCATCACGAGGATGAGCATGCTGAAGCGGAAGAGCACGAGCATCATGACGCCGCAGATCATGATGACGCCGATCATCAACACGAGCATGAACACGCGCATGGAAGTGCTGATGCTCACCACGACCATGGCGCAAATGATGACGCAGACGCCCACGAAGGGCATCATCACGGCGAGTACAATATGCACATTTGGCTGTCCCCGGAGATGGCAAAACAGACTGCAATCGCAATTCATGCAAAATTATTGGAACTAATGCCACAAAAGAAAGACAAACTAGACGCGAATCTGTTTAATTTTACAGATCAACTCGCGCAGACAGAAGAAAAAGTTGTTAATATGCTGGCACCTGTCAAGGGGAAGGGCTACTTCGTGTTTCACGATGCCTATGGCTATTTTGAGAAGCGTTTCGGGTTAAGTCCGCTAGGCTATTTCACTATCAACCCAGCCATTCAACCCGGTGCACAGCGTTTACACCAGATACGAACACAACTGGTTGAGCAGAAGGCAGTATGTGTCTTTGCTGAGCCACAATTCAGGCCAGCGGTTATCAACGCTGTTGCCAAAGGAACGGATGTACGCACTGGCGTACTGGATCCATTGGGAAGCAACATTGCGCTAAGTAAGGATAGTTATGCCGAGTTTCTGTTACAGCTGTCCGATCAGTATAGCCGCTGCCTGGAGAAGAGATCATGAGGATGCCGATAAGTGCAGCAGATAGTCCGAACTATCGCTATAGCGTATAACAACTTGCCGCGACCCCATCGCATAATGCTGGGGTCGTTGAGTGTCATCACCCTGGCCGTCGCCGTTTGGCGGCCCGTTGTCTATCCCCCCGCTGATGATACGCCTGTTACCGTCAAAGAAGCCCCGATTAACACTGTTCCCACACCCATTCAAACCGTTACGCAACCGCAGACGCTCGCGCCTGAGGCCAGTGAGCCGATGGATAGCGAAAGCATTGAGCAACCGACGCCGCCAGTGGCGATTCCAGCGGATGAGCTGGGTACTACCGGCAGTGATGCCAGCAGCGTGCATGAGTATGTGGTGTCGACGGGTGATACCCTGAGCAGTATTTTAACCCAGTACGGCATTGATATGGTTGACGTGTTGCTGCTGGCTGACAAACACGACGACCTGCGTAATCTCAAAATCGGGCAGCAGCTCTCCTGGGCGGTCAACGATGACGGTGAGTTGCAGAGCCTGACATGGCAGATTTCGCGCCGTGAAACTCGTATCTACGAGCGCGGTGATAACGGTTTTAAAGAACGCGTTGAGATGCAGAAAGGGGAGTGGCACAACCGCGTTATCAACGGTCGCCTGAGTGGCAGTTTTGTGCAGAGCGCCAAAGCGGTGGGGCTGACTGACAGTGAAGTCAGTGCAGTGATCAAGGCGCTGCAATGGCAGCTCGATTTCCGCAAACTGCGCAAAGACGATAATTTCTCGGTATTGCTGTCTCGGGAAATTCTCGATGGCCGCAGTGAACAGAGCGAATTGATCGGTGTTCGTCTTAACACTGGCGATAAGGATTACTTTGCTATCCGCGCGGCAGACGGCAAGTTCTACGATCGAGAAGGCTCAGGGTTAACCCGTGGCTTCATGCGTTTCCCTACCATGAAGCAATTCCGCGTCTCTTCGAATTTTAATCCGCGTCGCCTCAATCCGGTCACCGGGCGAGTGACGCCGCACCGCGGTGTGGATTTCTCCATGCCAGTAGGGACTCCGGTGCTGTCGGTTGGGGATGGTGAAGTGGTGGCCGCATCGCGCGGGCCGGATACTGGCAACTTCGTTGAGGTCCGCCACGGGCGCCAATATACCACGCGCTATATGCACTTAAATCGCCTGCTGGTGAAACCCGGGCAGAAAGTGAAACGCGGCGATCGTATTGCGCTCTCCGGCAATACCGGACGCTCAACTGGCCCACATTTGCACTATGAGTTCTGGATCAACCAGCAAGCGGTGAACCCGTTGACGGCGAAACTACCGCGCTCGGAAGGGTTGGCGGGTCGGGAGCGTCGCGAGTATCTGGCGCAGGTCAGAGAGGTGACTCCGCAGCTCAAGTTTGATTAATATCTTGCATTGTTAATCTTCAGCCGACAGCTTGCTGTCGGCTGTTTTATTTATACCCGTCATGCGTTTATAGGTAAGATGATTGCAAAACCTGAGCGGACAATTATCATTACCCTATGTTGTATATGAAGAGTTAAGGCATGAACACAGAGAAAAAAAATAGCGCCGAGTTTATCCCCGAATTCAAACGCGAATTTTATCTACCGCGTTACTGGGGAGTCTGGCTAGCCGCAGGAGCCATGGCGGCAACCGCTTATGTACCCGCTCGCTGGCGAGACCCAGTGTTGGGACAGTTGGGCAAACTGGTAGGACGGTTTGCCAAAGGTGCGAGAAGACGAGCCAGAATCAATCTGCTCTATTGTTTTCCTGAACTGTCGGAATCGAAGCGGGAAGCGATTATCGACAGGATGTTTGCTACCGCACCGCAGGCGATGGTGATGATGGCCGAGGTGGCGGTTCGTGGTCCGGCTCATGTGCAGAAAAAACTGCGCTGGCACGGTTGGGAAACCGTCGAAGCGCTTCAGCAGCAAGAGCGCAATATCATCTTTTTGGTGCCTCATGGGTGGGGTGTTGATATTCCCGCCATGCTGATCTCTGCCAAAGGGCAAAAAATTGCGGCAATGATGCATAATCAAAAAAATCCGCTGGTTGATTATCTGTGGAACAGCGCACGCCTTTGCACTAATGGCCGCGTTCATGCCCGAAATGATGGCATCAAGCCTTTTGTGAGCTCAATTCGTAATGGTTACTGGGGCTATTATCTGCCCGATCAGGATCACGGTCCTGAACACAGCGAATTTGTTGATTTTTTTGCCACCTACAAAGCTACCTTACCCGCTATCGGTCGTTTGATGAAGGTCTGTAAAGCCTCCGTGGTACCGCTGTTTCCGGTGTATAACGCCGCAGAAGGGGTACTGGATGTGGTGATCCGTCCTCCAATGGATGATTTACTTGAGGCGGATGACGTCCAGATTGCACGCCGGATGAATGAAGAAGTCGAACAATTGGTCAGCCCGAACCCGGAGCAGTACACCTGGATTTTGAAGCTGTTGAAAACCCGCAAACCGGGTGAGACAGAACCCTACTGCCGGGACGATCTCTTTCGCGACTAAGTTGCTCTCTAGCCAACGCGACGGTAACAGGCGCCAGCCTGTTACCACGTATTCTGTATTACCCTCTGTTGTCCCTCTTAGTACCCACCGCTAAATTACATGTTTTTTTAATTATAATAAAAATATTTTAACGTAACCCTCAAGTGTATCAGTAACATGTCGATAACCTTAACGCATTGAGCGTTACACAACTATGGATAATCACGGCCCGCAGGTAGACTTGCGCGGTTTCCACGCAAGGAAGCATGGATTTGGTTCACTCCGATGAACCCATAATCATTACCTTTCCAGGGCAAATATTATGAATTTTATCCGCGATACCAAAATAAGAACCATGCTGGTGCTTATCCTGATCCTGTTCTCCTTGCTGTGGGGCGGCGTTTCGGCGTTTGCTCTCTACTCGCTTAGCCAGCTTAACGATGAAATTGATCTCACCAACGTACAGCAAATTAACGGCGACATTATCAATGGCGCCAGCGGTCAATATTACCGTGCGAAAAGCGCATTGGATCGCGCCGCTGAAGCGAAAACCGGTAACAACCCAACGTTACTCGCTACTGAATTGCGCACGGCAGAGGAAGAGTTGGCCCGTTTAAAACAGGGCCTGGACACTTTTAAGGTGACCGATCACGCCAATATCAATAACGTGACGGTAGATGAAATCTATAACAGTTCCTATAGGCTGTATAGTCAGGCCATGGTTCCGATG
This sequence comes from Symbiopectobacterium sp., assembly GCF_051710365.1. Lineage (NCBI taxonomy): Bacteria > Pseudomonadati > Pseudomonadota > Gammaproteobacteria > Enterobacterales > Enterobacteriaceae > Symbiopectobacterium > Symbiopectobacterium sp. Next base: position 15,190 of record NZ_JBPETA010000046.1, read on the forward strand.
TATGAGGCGTTGAAAGGCGATCGTGCGGATACCTTTCAACAGATCTCCAGTGGCGCTTATCGCGAACTGCATCGTGATTTCACGACGGCTATCGACAAATACAACGCGGTTATCTCTGATTTAAAAGAGCAGGCACAGAAGCGCATTAGCGGTTGGGTGGAGTGGTGCAAACGTATCCTGATTGCCGCGCTGACCGTAGGCGCGGTAATTGTGGTGTTGACCGATCGCTATCTGGCGGCGTTCGTGGTTCGTCCGTTGGAGCGCATTCAGCAGCACCTGGAAGTATTGGCAGAGGGCATTTTGCATACGCCTTTGGAGCAGATGGGGAAAAACTGTGTTGGCAGGTTGGCTCCTTTCGTTCAGCAAATGCAGAACAACTGGGTGAAGACCGTATCGGATATTCGCGGTAGCGCAGAAGAAATTTACCGCAGCGCCGGGGAAATTGCGTCGGGCAACACCGATCTTTCATCGCGCACCGAAGAGCAGGCATCAGCGTTAGAGCAAACTGCTGCCAGCATGGAGCAGTTGAGCGCAGTGGTGAAACAAAATGCGGATAACGCCAATCAGGCCAGTCTGGTCGCGAAGAACGCTTCGCAGACCGCAAATGAAGGCGGTGATATCGTTAACGGCGTGATCAAAACCATGAGCACGATCAGCAGCAGCTCGCAAAAAATTGCCGATATCATTTCCGTGATTAACGGCATTGCCTTCCAGACCAACATCCTGGCGCTGAATGCGGCCGTTGAAGCCGCACGCGCAGGCGAACAAGGGCGAGGTTTTGCCGTAGTGGCAGGAGAAGTGCGTAACCTGTCCCAGCGTAGCGCTCAGGCGGCAAAAGAAATTGAAACGCTGATCGATGAATCCGTCAATAATGTCAAAATTGGCTCGGATCAGGTGGCGCTGGCAGGCAGTGCCATGGAGAATATTGTCAAAGCGGTGACCAGTGTAACGGACATCATGGGTGAGATTGCTTCGGCATCGAGCGAACAGAGCAAAGGGATCAGCCAGGTAGGGCAGGCCGTGGTGGAAATGGATAGCGTGACGCAGCAAAACGCGGCGTTGGTTGAACAATCGGCTTCCGCTTCTGCTTCGCTGGAAGAGCAGGCACGTTATCTCAATCAAATCGTTTCTATCTTCCAATTGGCTTCGGTAGGATCAGCGCCAAAAGCTGTGACGGTACGCAAACCGGTAGCAGCCAGCCCAGTGCCGGTATTAGCTGCGCAAAAAACTGCCCCCAAAGCGGAAGGAAATTGGGAAACGTTTTAAACGCAACCGTTCGCAGTAAAAAAGTAATAAGAAACAGACTGCCAGCCCCCGTCGTCCTCGGCGGGAATGACTGGGAGTAGGTGGGAACAACTGTTTTAGATAGGTTTGTCACCAAAATAAAAGCCCTGATTCAGGGGCTTTTATTATTTCGTAGAAAAAGATTATTCGACGCGCAAAATGCGGCAGGTGTTAGTGGTGCCTACCGTACTCATGACGTCGCCTTGAGTGACGATAACCAGATCCCCAGACACCAGGAAACCTTTGTCTCGTAAACGAATAACCGCATCGTTAGCCGCGGCAACACCGTCAGTGTAACTGTCAAAATGTACCGGTGTAACACCACGGTAAAGCGCCGCGAGATTCAAGGTGTGCTCATGGCGAGACATGGCGAAAATGGGTAAACCGGAACTGATACGAGACATCATCAGCGCGGTGCGGCCAGACTCTGTCATGGCAATAATGGCGGTAATGCCTTTCAGGTGATTTGCGGCATACATCGTGGACATGGCAATCGATTCTTCGATGTTATCGAATTGCACATCCAGACGGTGTTTGGACACATTAATGCTCGGGATTTTTTCCGCGCCGAGACACACGCTGGCCATCGCTGCGACGGTCTCTGCCGGGTACTGGCCGGCAGCGGTTTCTGCTGACAGCATTACGGCATCGGTGCCATCCAACACGGCGTTGGCGACATCCATGACTTCGGCACGGGTCGGCATTGGGTTGGTGATCATGGACTCCATCATCTGGGTCGCGGTGATCACTGCACGGTTCAACTGACGTGCACGACGGATCAGTTTCTTCTGAATACCGACCAGTTCCGGGTCACCAATTTCAACCCCCAGATCGCCACGTGCCACCATTACCACGTCGGAGGCCAGAATGATGTCATCCATGGCTTCGTCTGTCGCGACTGCTTCCGCCCGTTCTACCTTGGAAACGATCTTCGCTTGACTGCCGGCATCGCGTGCCAGTCGACGTGCGTAATTGAGGTCTTCGCCGCAGCGAGGGAAAGACACAGCCAGATAATCGACGCCAATTTTGGCCGCTGTGATGATATCGGCTTTATCTTTCTCGGTTAAGGCTTCGGCAGACAGGCCGCCACCGAGCTTGTTAATCCCTTTATTATTGGACAGAGGGCCGCCAACGGTCACTTCGGTAAACACTTTCATGCCGTCCACACGCAATACTTTTAACTGTACGCGACCATCGTCAAGCAACAAAATGTCACCTGGCACCACATCGGCTGGCAAGCCTTTGTAGTCGATGCCCACTTTTTCTTTATCGCCTTCACCTTTGCCCAGGTTGGCGTCCAGCAGGAATTTGTCGCCAACGTTCAGGAAGACTTTGCCTTCCTTGAAGGTTGAAACGCGAATTTTTGGCCCCTGGAGGTCGCCCAGAATTGCCACATGGCGGCCCAATTTTGCTGCGATTTCCCGCACTTTGTCCGCACGCAGCTGATGATCTTCAGGCGTACCGTGCGAAAAATTCAGGCGGACTACGTTAGCGCCTGCGGCAATGACCTTTTCCAGATTATTGTCGCGGTCGGTAGCTGGCCCCAGCGTAGTGACGATTTTGGTTCTTCTGAGCCGTCTGGACATGTATAACTCCGTGACTTGTGAAGCAATAGTGAAGTGAGTAGTGCCGAACCGCGCTCTCGCATCAGGTAAAGCGCAAACGCGGCCCGCATCCGTGGTTAAGTTCGGGTGGCAGTACCGGGCAATGGTCATGTATAGCAGCCATTATTCCTTAAGGATAGCCAACCCTTCCCCTTGTTATGGTTATCATGTTGGGTAACTCATTAAATACAAACGCATTGTGCTAACAAAAACAATATATTAATAAAAACACATGTTTATATAAACATAAATTTATAAAACAAGTGCTTAGTGCTCGTTACCGTAGGAACCCCCAAAACGGTCACTTTTGTCAAAGCGCGACTCCCGTAAGGCTTCCTTGACGCGCTTAAGGTTATTCCTGAATTTGGCACCGCGACGCAGCGTAAAGCCGGTCGCCAATACGTCAATCAGCGTTAACTGCGCGATACGGGACACCATGGGCATGTAAACATCCGTGTCCTCCGGCACATCGACGCGCAGCGTCAAAGACGCCTCATGGGCGAGGGGGCTGGCATCTGACGTGATGGCGATAACCGTTGCATCGTTTTCCCGCGCTAACTGGGCCATTTCAACCAGACTTTTGGTCCTGCCGGTATGGGAGATCAGCACCACAACGTCTCCATCGCTGGAGTTCATGCAACTCATGCGCTGCATAACAATGTCATCAAAGTAAACGACAGGAATATTAAAGCGGAAGAATTTGTTCATTGCATCGTGCGCCACGGCGGCAGAAGCACCAAAGCCGAAAAATGAAATTTTCTTGGCCTGCGTCAGCAGATCGACGGCACGATTGACTGCGGTGATGTCCAGATTCGATTTGGCGTGTTCCAGCCCTGTCATGGTGGATTCAAAAATTTTGCTGGTATAGGAATCGACGCTGTCATCTTCATCGACGTTACGGTTAACATACGGCGTGCCATTGGCAATACTTTGCGCCAGATGAAGTTTGAAATCGGGAAAGCCTTTGGTTTCCAAACGGCGGCAGAAGCGGTTGACGGTGGGCTCACTGACCTCCGCCATGCCAGCCAGTGTGGCAATACTGGAGCGGATGGCGGTGTGTGGTGCCGCCAAAATAACCTCTGCCACTTTTCGTTCTGATTTGCTGAGGAGCTCAAGGTGGCTCAGAATTTTGTCCAGCATGTTCATATAATGAGACCATGTGCGGTTTTATCGATTTCAACCAGAGGGAAACCGATGCAGAATTCATGGGAATATACTACGCCCTATATCGGGTTGGCAGGGAAAACTGCGTAAGGCTGCGCATTTTTTTTCTGAGAACATGACGTGTGTCTAACTTTCAAAAAAGTAACCGACTGTCAGAAAAGACAGAAAATTTCTCTTTTGGAGGAACGCCTAAACCGTTTCAGTCATTCATACAGTGGATTTTTTTCATCATTACGTGATGCACATTATGAAACTTAATGACATTTATTGACGGGTTTACGGGTCCTAGGGCCTGTCATCAAATGCTTGGATAAGCGTGTATGATTGTCTACTTTGGCCTAAAAAGTAAGAGATGACACGTCGCTATGCACTTCGAGATGATCAATGGGCTAGGATTGAGACATTGCTTCCT
>NZ_JBPETA010000047.1:0-19173 GCF_051710365.1 Symbiopectobacterium sp.
CAAAAATGGACGATGCCGCTGAGGGACTGGCGTATGGCTATGAGCCGCTTTATTATCGAGTTCGGTGATCGTCTGGACGGTCACTACTGAGAAAAGGCATTTACACAGAATCGTGTACAGGGTCCTTTGACCAGATTGGTCGAGACGGCTTTGGCAACCACCGGGGCGCTAAACACTACGCTGCTGTAGTACTCTTTGATCGACACCAAATCAGCCAGTTGCTTCTCATCTTTGATACGCCCCCAGCCGATTTTGTTAATCGGTGTGCCTTCGTAGTATTGCAAGATAAAGACATCAGCAATCGAGGTGCCGGTTCTCAGCGGGCCAACCACACCCGGCTCTTTGCCGGCCTCAATCTTCACATCAGTTTCTTGTGCCATCAGATCGCACTGTTTATCCTGCTTGCAGTTGGCGGAATCTTTGTAGCGAATGATTTCAGCCATCTGTTGGTATACCGGTTTCAGTCGCTCATTAAGCCCTTTCACCCCACCTTCACCGGCTTTTTGATTAATGGAATCGATGGCCTGTTGTTTAAACGTGGCGCTGTCGTTGCGGATGATCGGGTTAAAGGTGGCATCCATCGTGCCCAATTTTTCTTTGTGCACCACCGGCACCAGACAGCCGGGGAACGCGCCCACTGCGAAATATTGTGCGGTGGAGATGGTGCGTTGCAGACTGTTGGCATAGAACGAGACGTCTTTATCCGTCGGGCAGGTATCGGCGGCCAGCAGGCGGTTATCCACCAGCCATTCGCTAAAATAGTGGCCGAAATAGGCTTCCAACACGCCACCGCGCGTGGTCAGGTAACTACTGGGGGTATCCCACTGTGGCCAGGCATCCGGCGTGACCTTGCCGAGTGCGCTGCTCGGGCTGGCTAACGGGGCGCGCAGGCCGTGACGACTAAATACCACGACCTGTTCGAGCGTGTAGCCATCCTGCGCGGCGGCTGGGAAAGTGAGCGCTGCGGGCAGTAACAGCGGGAGACAAAACAGGGCTTTTCGTTGTAAAGACATGGTGATGCTCCTGGTGAGTGAATGACACATTCGCGTATGACACGCGTAACGGATGCGTGAAAATGCGTTCTTTCTCATCATGGCTATTTTTTCGCATGGCGAAAAATGTTTTATTACAGAAATGTGACGATTGACTTACCTTACTGAAACAGTAGCATCTCTCTCATATTGGCGTGCGCTGTGCCGTAATGCCTTTTTTCTTTGTCCCGAGGTGGTATTCGTATGGAACAGTTTGAGTGTCTTAGCATTGAGCAAGCCCATGAGCGCTGGCAGAAACACGGCGTGATGGTGGATATCCGCGATGCGCAAAGTTACGCCACCGGGCATGTGCCGCAGGCGCTGCACCTGACGAATGAAACGCTGTCTGATTTTGTGCGTGAAGCAGAGCTCGATCAGCCGGTGATGGTGATGTGCTATCACGGCATTAGCAGCCGCAATGCGGCACAGTATCTGTTGAGCCTGGGGTTTGAGGCGGTATACAGCGTGGATGGCGGCTATGAAGCCTGGCAGCGCGATTTTCCACAGGATGTGGCGTCAGCGTCGGACAACGCGTGAAGTGGAACATCCCGACGCCATAACGCGTCGGGATAGGGCAAGGTTATTCCGCAGCCTGAATCGGCTTTTTCACAAAGAAGCCGTAGCTGATGGCTCCCAGCATTAACAGGAAGGCACCAAACAGGAAGACGTTGGTGAAGGTGCCCGCTGTATCAAGAATAATGCCGGTGACGATCGGCGCACTGGCAGCGCCGAGGAATCCGCCGAAGTTCTGGATGGCACCCAGTGAAGCCACCTGCGATTTCGGGGCGATATCCGTCGCCAACGTCCAGATAACCCCAGACGGCATCTGAGAACAGAAGTAGCCCAGTGACAGCAGCGCGATACACAACGTGGTGTCGTGCACGAAGGGGATCGGTGCCACGAAGCAGGCGGCCAGTGCTGCACCGCACACGATCGGGATTTTACGTGCGGTAATGGTGTTAGTGCCGCGACGAATCAATCGGTCGGAAATCACGCCACCCACCAACACGCCCATGATCCCGGCAAAGAACGGGATGGAGGCCACCCAGCCGGTTTTCATCAGGCTAAAGCCGAGCGATCTCTCCAGATAACTTGGCAACCAGGTCAGGTACACCCAAATGGTGAACATGATGGAGAAGTTCCCCAGAATCATGAACCAGGTGGTTTTGTGTTTGAACAGAGAACCCCAGCTTGCTTTGGGTTGATTCGCTTGTTGCGTCTCAGCGGCTTCCGCTTCGCCGTGGATCTGCACTTCTTCTGCGGGCGTCGGGTTACGGTACAGCTTCAGCCACACCAGCAGAATCGGGATACCAGCCAAACCGATGGCGATAAACATGCCGCGCCAACCCAGCGTCAACAACAGGATGGTCAGGATCGGCGGTGCAACGGCGTTGGCGATCTGTGAGCCAGTGTTGATGATGGCGGTGGGAAGTCCACGTTCATTGCTGGGGAACCAGCGATGGGTGATCTTGATGCCGGAGGTAAAAAACGGTGATTCAGAGATGCCCAGCATCATGCGCAGGCCATAGAACATTGAATAGCCGTTAACAAAACCCGCGAGAATGGTGAACCCTGACCACAGGCCGAGCGCCCAGGAAAACATTTTTTTTGGCCCGAATTTATCAACCAGCCAGCCCGCAGGCAGGTTGGCTAGCGCATAGGGCCACAAAAAGGCCGAAAGCAGCAGGCCCATCTGGGTGGCGCTAAAGTCGAACTCTTTCGAAATCGTGGTGTTGGCGATGCTGAGGTTGGCGCGGTCGAGGTAGTTCACCACGGCGGCGATCAGCAACACCAGAATAATACTCCAACGCAAACGGGATATTTTTTGCATTGGTGGTGCAACAGCAGCAGGTTGAGATAACGATATTGTCTCTTTCATTTTATTTATTTTCCGTGAGCAGGCTGAGAGGAATCTGCGAATAAACGATTCGCCGTGAGTCTGGCTGTAAGGACGTTGTTGTAGGATGCAGGGCGTGCTGTTCTTGCGCCCAATCACGTTGGTCACACACGATCATGCTGAAAATCCCCTGGTTTTTTTATTTTTCGTCGCGGGAATCACGAAGTGTTCCCGCTCGTTGTTGTTATTTTTTATTGCGCAATTTTTTTCTGATAATGCGCGGTGCCGTGGCGAATCTGGTCGAGGATCACGGTCAATCCCCAGAATTTCTCCAGAACGTCATCCTTGTTTACCCGGCAGTGAATGCTGTCAAAGGTGCCGCGGCGTTGATGGTAAATTTTGGCGTTTTTCGGATAGCCCAGCGTTTCAGTAACGGCAGCCAACGACAGGAAATCGGCCAGTTCATCTGCCAGCGCGGGGTTTTCCTGATGGTGGTGATACAGCCACACGTACAGTTCCGGATGGAAGTTGGTGAACACGCCGCTGAAACCGCGCGAGCCCGCTTTCATTGCCGGGAAGGCAATGGCGGCATTGGCGTCGATAATATTAAGCGGGGTGTCCTGCACCAGTTTGACGCGACGGGTTACGGTGTCCAGATCGCAGCTTACGTCTTTCAGCACCACGAAACGGCCGGTGTTAGCACAGTAAGTCAGCTCTTCGTCACTCAGCAGGCGACGATATGGCGCCGGGCACTCATACAGACCCAGCGGCAGCGATGCCGGCAGCGCATCCAGAAGACTGTTCAGCGTACTGAAGAAGGTGTCACTGCCGGTTTTCTGCGGATCGAGGTGGTTAGTCACCAGCACCAGCGCATCGATGCCGGTTTGCGCCATGGCAGACAGCTCTTCGATTTGTGCACCGAGGTCGTCACTGATGTGGCCGGAGGCGATCACTGGCACGCGGCCTTTCACATGGTCGACAACGAAACGGGCCACCGCCACGCGTTCTTCCAGCGTCAGGAATTGCATTTCACTGGACTGGCATACGGCAAACAGCGCATCGACCTTGTTTTCCAGGTACCAGTCAATCAGGTTGGCCAGGCCGGGATAGTCTACGTCGTTCTGTTCGGTGAACGGTGTAAGCATGGCAGGGACGATACCATCGATTTTTTTCATTTTTTGTTTCTCCGAATACAGACTGTGCGGGCGCGGGCCCTCAGGCATTAACGTTGTGATAAACGTGCGATAACCTGTTGATGTTATGGCATGTTTGAGGCACCTTCCCGCTCGACCGCCAAGGAAGCAAAGGCGGAGGCGTAGGTCGCAGCCTGCACCATGCTTTGTCCGTTGGCCAGTGCGGCGGCAAAGACACCGCTAAAGGCATCCCCTGCGCCGGTGGTATCCACACCGAGCGCCGGAAAGGCCGGAATGTGTTGGAACTGGTGGCCGTCATACAGCAGCGCACCGCGCGATCCCATGGTAATGATGACGCGCTTGGCACCCATACGTGCGATTTTCAGCGCGGCTTCTTTGGTGCTGTCAAAATCCTGAATGTCGATACCCGATAGCAGTGACGCTTCCGTTTCGTTGGGCGTGATCACGTCCAGATAATCCAGATAGGGCAGTATCTCGCTGGAGTAGGGCGCCGGATTGAGGATCACTTTTTTTCCCAGCGCATGCGCTAGCTTGATGACGTTCTGGGTGGCGGAAAAGTTATTCTCCAACTGCACCAACAGCACGTCTGACGTGGTTAATTCCGGTGCGATGGCCGCCACTTCATCATCGGTGATGGTCTGGTTGGCACCGGGATAAATGGCGATCATGTTCTCGCCGTTTTGCTGTGAGACATAAATGATGGCGTTTCCGGTGGGCTCTGTATCGGATTGATACAGCTTGAACGCGTGAATATCCGATGACGACAGATGGTCGTAGGCAAACTGGCTGAACTGATCGGTGCCTACCTTGGTGACAAAATAGACCTGTGAACCTGCCCGACTGGCGGCCATCGCCTGATTGGCTCCTTTACCGCCGGGGCCGAGGGCGCTGCCCTGCGCCATGATCGATTCGCCGCCTTTGGGAAAACGCGCCACCTTGGCGACGATATCGACGTTGAACGATCCTAAAATACACACCTTGCCGCTCATCTTGTTTCCTTTCTGTTTGCTGGTTTGATGCCGGGTCTGCTTTTCCAGTCGCTTGAGCAGTACTTCAAAATTTTCACTGCGGGGGCAATCAGCTCAGATTGCAAACTGCGCCGCACAATAATTGCACCGCCGTAGCAGCGCTGAACCAGATTCAAGCGCGCCAACTCGTTCAGGTCGCTGCGGATCGTCTCTTTGCTCACGGCAAATGCGGTGGCCAGATAATCAACACTGGCACGTTCGTGTTTGGTTAAATAAGCCAGAATTTGATTACGTCTTTCTTCCAGGAACATGGTCACCTAGCTGCTGGATATGAGCCTAAAGGAGCGGCTATGGTTAAAAAGTGACTATTGTCATAGGATAATGGGCAAAACGGAAGCAAACGGAAGCGTGTATGTGGGTGATGTATAACGAATTGCCAGCGCCAGCGGTGTTCGTGGTGCGGGCGTCAGGGTAAACCGACGGTTTATCAGAACAATATTTCAACCCTCTTAATAAAACGATGTGATATTTTTATGACAAATCAATTTGCTAACGGATAAACCACGATGGCAATTCGCCTAACAGCCTTATCTCAGCCACGCTTGGCACAGGCGTTTGTCGACTATATGCAAATGCAGAATATTCAACTGGAGTTACGCTTCTCTGGGCAAGAAGCGGAACTCTGGCTGGACGATGAGGCGCGGTTGGCCGAAGTACAGAAGGCGCTTGAGGTGTTCATTCAGGACCCGATGCATCCGCGTTATCAAGCGGCCAGTTGGCAGGCGGGATCAACCTCTTCGCCCCTGCGCTATGCACGTTTCTCTTATTTGCAGACGTTACAGCAGCGCGCCGGACCATTGACGCTGGGTGTGATGATTACCTGCATTGTCGTTTATCTGTGGATGACGATATTCGGTAACGATCGTGCCATGATGTGGCTCTCTTACCCGGATGTGGGGCAAAAAGGCCAGCTATGGCGCTGGTTCAGCCACGCTTTCCTGCATTTCTCCTTGCTGCATATTTTGTTTAACCTGATGTGGTGGTGGTATCTCGGCGGACCGGTAGAGAAAATTTTGGGGACGCGTAAGCTACTGACCTTGGCGCTGCTCTCTGCGGTTGCCAGCGGCTGGATACAATCATTCTTCAGTGGCATCTATTTCGGTGGCCTGTCCGGCGTGGTGTACGCCTTGATGGGCTACGTCTGGCTATACGGTGAACGCGTGCCGTCGGGCCCGCTGTTCATGCAGCGCGGATTGATGGCCTTCGCATTGTTGTGGTTGATCGCCGGATATTTCGATATTTTAGGTCTACGCATTGCTAATGCCGCGCACGTCGTGGGTCTGGTTATTGGGTTGGTGCTGGCTTTTTGGGATACGCAGCAGAAAAAAGCATGATCGCAACCCGGTAGCATTACGGGGTAAGCGTTGCCAGCAGCACAGAGAAGTCTCAACCTGAGGGTTGAGTGGAAACCTGTTTTAGGGGAACAACGTGAGGCAAACACAGCGGCACGACGCCATCATTGAACTGGTGCGTCGGCAGGGATATGTCAGTACCGAAGAGTTGGTAGAGCATTTTGCGGTCAGCCCGCAAACGATTCGCCGGGATCTTAACGATCTGGCGGAGCAGAACAAGATCCATCGCCACCACGGTGGTGCGGCGCTGCCTTCCAGCTCGGTGAATACGGCTTACCACGATCGCAAGATGATGTGGTCAGATGAAAAAGCACGTATTGCACGTAAAGTCGCCAGCCAAATCCCGGATGGTGCTACGCTGTTTATAGATATCGGGACAACGCCAGAAGCGGTTGCCTATGCGCTGTTGCAGCATAAGGATCTGCGGGTCGTCACCAACAACCTGAACGTGGCGACGTTGTTGATGGAAAAAGAGGATTGCAGGCTGATTCTGGCAGGCGGTGAAGTGCGCACCCGGGACGGCGGCATTATGGGTGAAGCGACGCTGGATTTCATTTCTCAGTTTCGTCTGGATTTTGGCATCCTCGGCATCAGCGGCATTGACATGGATGGCTCCTTGCTGGAGTTTGACTACCATGAAGTGCGCACCAAACGGGCAATTATCGAGAATTCCCGCTGCGTCATGCTGGTCACCGACCACTCCAAATTCGGTCGCAATGCGATGGTGAATCTGGGCAACATGGACCTGATCGACTATCTTTTTACCGATCAACTACCACCACCCAGCGTAATGAAAATCATTGAACAACATAAGGTGCAGTTGGAGTTGTGCTGAGCCAGACGTGCCTTTTTCTGATTGATAACAGGGGAGAGGCACGATGGGAAAGCTGTCATTCAACCACACTCTGTTTGTTGCTGCATTGCACCGCCAACGACAACACTATGGCGTGGCGGCGCTGACCTGCCTCAGCGCCCAGCAGCAGTGGCATGCCGTCAGTACCGCGCTGGCGGAGCAGCTTGCCGCTCACCCGATAACCCCTCCCGATTCGCTGCCAGGCCGTCATGTTAACTACCTCTCCATGGAGTTTACCGGGTCGCCTCACCGGCAATAACCTGATTAACCTGGGATGGCACTCCGCTGTGGCAGCGGTGCTGGCAGAGCAGGGGCTTAACCTCAGCGATGTCCTGGAAGGCGAGACTGACCCGGCATTGGGTAACGGGGGGTTAGGGCGTCTGGCTTCCTGTTTTCTGGATGCGATGGCGACGGTGGGGCAACCGGCGATGGGCTACGGGCTGGACTATCAATACGGCCTGTTCCGCCAACGTTTCGAGGCCTGCCAGCAGCATGAGTATCCTGATGACTGGCAGCGCGATGCGTACCCTTGGGGGCGACCGCAGCCTGAACTGGGCGTGAAGGTCGGTTTCGGTGGCGCTATCGAACGGCGCGATGGAGAGGCCGAAACATGGCAACCCGCCTTTTATTTTTGCGGTGAGGCGCGCGATGTGCCGGTGCTGGGCTATCAAAATGGCGTGGTGCAGGTGTTGCGGCTCTGGCACTCTGCCGCGGAAACCCCTTTTGATCTCACGGCATTCAACGCCGGGCGCTATCTGGATGCAGAGCGCGCCGGTGTGTCAGCGGCGAGCCTGACGAAAGTGCTTTATCCGAATGACAACCATGCCGCCGGTCGGCGTCTGCGCCTGATGCAGCAATATTTTCAGTGTGCCTGCGCCGTCGCGGACATTGTGCGCAGACACCTTCAGGCTGGGCGGACGTTGTCAGCGCTGCCAGAGTGGGAGGTGATTCAACTCAACGACACGCACCCGACGCTGGCTATTCCGGAATTGTTGCGCGTGTTGCTGGATGAACATCATCTGGGTTGGGACGCGGCGTGGGGTATCACTCACCGTATGTTTGCCTATACCAACCATACTTTGATGCCAGAAGCGCTTGAGCGTTGGCATGATGGCTTGTTCCGTCGCCTGCTGCCCCGCCATTTTGATCTTATCAACACCATTGATGCGCATTTCAAAGCGCAGGTGGAACAGCAGTGGGGAGCACAGGCAAAGCATATCTGGCCGCGTGTCGCCATTCGCTATCAGCACCAGGTGCGTATGGCAAATCTGTGCGTGGTGGTTTGCTTTGCCGTTAACGGGGTGGCCGCACTGCATTCGCGTCTGGTCGTGAGCGATCTGTTTCCAGAATACCACCAACTTTGGCCGCAAAAATTTCATAACGTGACGAACGGCATTACGCCACGCCGCTGGCTTAAGCAGTGTAATCCGGCGCTGTCGGCACTGCTGGATGAAACGGTTGGAACGGCCTGGGCCACGGATTTACCCATCTTGCGTGCGCTCGAACCTTACGCCGATGACAGTGCGTTTCGGGCGCGTTATCACACCATCAAGCAGCAAAACAAAGAAAATCTGACAAACTGGGTAAGCAAGAATCTGGGGATGAAACTGGACCCTCACGCCCTGTTTGACGTGCAGATCAAACGCTTGCATGAGTAAAAACGCCAGCACCTGAATTTGCTCCATATTCTTTCACTTTACCTCCAATTGCGTGATAACCCGCATCTGGATATAGTTCCGCGCGTCTTTTTATTCGGGGCTAAGGCTGCACCTGGATATGTGCTGACAAAAAACATTATCTACGCTATTAATAGCGTAGCGGAGAAGATTAATCGGGATAAGCATGTCAGAGATCGTTTGCGTATACTGTTTATTCCAGATTATCGTGTGTCGCTGGCGGAGCGAATCATTCCCGCTGCCGATGTGTCGGAGCAAATCTCCACCGCAGGGAAAGAGGCCTCTGGCACCGGGAACATGAAGCTGGCATTAAACGGTGCGCTGACAGTGGGGACGCTGGACGGTGCCAATGTGGAAATGGCGCAGGAGGTTGGGGAAGAAAACCTGTTTATTTTCGGGCATACGGTGGATGAGGTTAAAAGCGTGCTGTCACAGGGCTACGATCCGCGTGTGGTGCGCAAGCAGGTGCCGCAGTTGACCCTATTGCTGGATGAACTGGGCAGCGGCGCGTTTAGCCACGGCGACAAAACGGCGTTTGCGCCGTTGCTTGAAAGCCTGCTGGATAAGGGCGACCCCTATCTGTTGTTGGCCGATTTTGCGCCTTATTGCCAGGCGCAGCAGCGTGTGGATGCGCTGTATCGTGAAACGGAGGAATGGACGCGACGGTGTGTGCTGAATACCGCGCGAATGGGTTTTTTCAGTGCCGATCGGGCGATTCATGATTATCAGACGCGCATCTGGCACGCGCGCTGTTGAGGAAAGGAAGATGTCATTCAAGGTAGATAACCCGAAGTTCGCTCCTGTCGGCGTTGCCGATACCTATACTGATGCATACGGTAAAACGCACCTTGTCGATGTTGCAGTGAAAAAACAACTGCTGACCATGATGGCGACGAGCGGCTGCGAAAATGCACCGTTGCCTTCGGTCCGGGTTTTTCGTCAGGGCAAGGCGGCGCTGATTCCCCTCTCAGGCGACGGCGAGTTTGGTTGGACGCTGATGTATGAAAACGGGGGGCAGGTTCAGGGCAACATCACGGGCGGCAGTGAACTGCTGCTGCCGGATGCTTTACCACTGGGGTATCACGAACTGATATTGATGCGCGGTGAACAGCGCTGGACCTGCCGCGTGATTGTTGCGCCGCAGCGTGGCTATGAGCCGGAGCCCTTGACCCAGGGGAAACGCTGGTGGGGCGTTAACGTGCAGCTTTATACGCTGCGCTCGCAGGATAATTGGGGGATTGGCGATTTCGGCGATCTGCGCCAACTGGTGGAGCAAGTGGCGCGGCGCGGCGGTGCCTTTATCGGCGTGAATCCACTGCATGCGCTTTATCCTGCCGACCCCGAGGCTGCCAGTCCTTACAGCCCCTCTTCCCGTCACTGGTTGAACATCATTTATATCAACGTCAACCGTATTGATGATTTTCAACAGAGCAAAGAGGCGCAAGCCTGGTGGCGACAGGATGACACCCAGCGTCAACTAGCGGCACTGCGTGCCGGACGCTGGGTTGACTACAGCGGTGTGATGGGGCAAAAACTGGCCGCACTGCGGCTGGCATACGACTTCTTCAAGACGCGCAGCGTGCTCGATCCGCGCGTCAGTGCATTTCGTCAATTTGTGGTCAGCGGTGGACAAAGCCTGCAACGACAAGCCACCTTTGATGCGTTGCAAACCTGGCTCAAACGTCAGGGCGAGAATTATGGCGATTGGCAGCAGTGGCCAACGCGTTATCACGATGTGCATGGCGACACGGTGAAAGCTTTTTGTCAGGAAAATGAGCACGAGATTGCGTTTTACTGCTGGCTGCAATGGGTGGCTAGCGAGCAGCTGGCAGAGTGTTTCGCGCACAGTAAACAGCTCGGGATGCCTATTGGCCTATACCGGGACATGGCCGTGGGCGTGGCGCAGGGCGGAGCGGAAACCTGGGATGAGCGTCGGCTCTATTGCCTGGAGGCCGCCATCGGTGCGCCGCCCGACCCGTTGGGGCCGCAGGGGCAAAACTGGTCGCTGCCACCGATGAACCCGCACGTGATGCAGGCGCAGGGATATCAGCCGTTTGTTGATGTGCTGCGCAGCAACATGGCGCACTGTGGTGCATTGCGTATCGACCACGTGATGGGGCTGCTGCGCCTGTGGTGGATACCCAAAGCCGAGCCCGCTACGCGCGGTGCCTATGTACATTATCCGCTGGATGATTTACTGGCTGTGCTGGCGCTGGAGAGCCAACGCCAGCGCTGTCTGGTCGTGGGTGAAGATCTGGGGACGGTACCGGCCGAGATTGTGGATAAACTGCGCGACAGCGGCGTTTACTCTTACAAGGTGCTGTTTTTTGAACAGGATGAGCACAATCACTTTCGGGCTCCACTCGACTATCCGCGCCAGTCGATGGCGACGATTACCACACACGATCTGCCCACGTTGCGCGGCTTTTGGCAAAACGTCGATCTGTCATTGGGCAAAGAACTTGGCCTTTATCCCTATGAACGCACGTTGCAGCAGCAGATTGAACAGCGTGACAACGCAAAGCAGGGCTTGCTCGATGCGCTGCATCAGTATCAGCTATTACCGCAGCGCGTAGGGCGCAATGCGGCGTTAACCGCGATGGGCACACAACTGAGCCGTGGTGTACAGCGTTATCTGGCGGACAGTCGCAGTGCCTTGCTGGGGTTGCAACTCGAAGATTGGCTGGACATGGCGACACCGGTCAATATTCCCGGCACCACGCGCGAATACCCTAACTGGCGGCGCAAGCTGAGCAGAACGGTGACGTCAATATTCAGCGATCGTCACTTGGAACGTTTGATTCGCGATCTCGATCTACGACGTGGTTTGGCGTTGCCGCCTGAAACGGCGAGTGGAGCCAGTGAGCGTTGATGGGGTGAGGCGTACTCCCCACAGGGACGTGGGGAGTATGGCGATCAGTGGATCAATAGTATGAATGTTCGCCGCGCTGGTGCTCTGTCAAATCGCGCACGCCTTTCAGCTCAGGGAATTTCTCTAACAGCTCTTTCTCGATCCCTTCTTTCAGCGTGTAATCGACCATTGAACAGCCGTTGCAACCGCCGCCGAATTGCAGGATAGCCAAGCCATCATCGGTGATTTCCATCAGCGTTACACGACCACCGTGCCCGGCTAACTGGGGGTTGATCTGGGATTGCAGTACATACTCTACGCGTTCCATCAACGGCGCATCGTCACCCACTTTGCGCATTTTTGCGTTAGGCGCTTTCAGCGTCAGTTGAGAGCCCAACTGATCGGTAACGAAGTCGATTTCAGCATCTTCCAGGTAAGGTGCGCTCAGTTCATCCACGTAGGCGGAAAGCTTTTCGAACTTCAGTTCAGTGTCGGAGGCTTCCACCGCATCCGGCGGACAATAGGAAACGCCACACTCAGCGTTGGGCGTGCCCGGATTGATAACGAAGACGCGAATTTGTGTGCCTTCTTCTTGTTTTACCAGCAGTTTGACGAAGTGGTCTTGTGCAGAGTCGGTAATACGGATCATAGTGGGTTAACTCAATTGTTGACTACGCTTATCGGTCATAATACGCCCATCGTAGCGTTAACTCCAATTCATTCACGGTAAATGCCATTTATGGCAACAAAGGCGTTCACGCATCGAGCAGCGTGCGGCACAGGCACCACACCTGAATATACGCGGCGCCCTGCGCCTGTAACACGCGGCAGATCTCAGTCACCGTATTGCCAGTAGTCACCACGTCATCCACCAGTGCCACCCGCAGTCCGGAGAGATCTTGGTCGCAGGCAAACGCATGACGCAGGTTGTAGCGCCGCTCAGAGGCGCACAGGTGCTGTTGCAAAGGCGTATGACGCACACGACTGAGCGTATGCGGATGATAGCGACAGCGCAGCCAACGGGCCAAAGGCTGGGCCAGTAACTCGGTTTGATTGAAGCCGCGCCGCCAGCGCTGACGGCGGTGCAGTGGCACGGTGAGCAGTACATCGGGTTTCTCAACGCGTTCAGGATCAAGGCGATATACGTTAAGCCAGCGCAGTAACATTTGTCGCGCGAGCACCTGCCCGAGTTCGATGCGTCCGTGGAATTTGAACTGTTTCAATAGCGTGGTGAACGGTGGGCGATAATCGGAGACAAACGTCAGGCTGTGCCAGCGTGGCGGGCGATACAGGCAGCGACCGCACGGCAACGTGGCAGTGCCGGAGGGTAACCCGCAGCGCGGGCAGCATACTGGCGGAGCGGGAAGATGGCGCTGACAATAGCAGCAAATACCGTGGTGGTAATGATAAAGCGGTTGTTGGCATAGCCAGCAGTTAGCACCGATGGTTAACATAGTAGCCTCGCAACAAAATATCAAACGACTAGCAGGAAGATAATTGATGACAACGCTCTACTGGCACACCGAAGGGGAAGGGAAACGCGATCTTGTGTTGCTGCACGGATGGGGGCTGAACGCGCAGGTATGGCAGGGTATTGCGGCGCGATTGGCTCCGCATTTTCGGCTGCACTGTGTGGATCTCCCCGGTTATGGCCGTAGTGTAGGATATGGAGCGTTACCGCTTGCTGACATGGCTGATATCGTGCTGGCACAAGCACCCGAGCAGGCTGTCTGGTTGGGATGGTCGCTGGGCGGACTGGTTGCCAGTCAGGCGGCACTCAGTGCGCCTGTGCGTGTCAGTGCTTTGGTCACGGTCGCTTCCTCCCCCTGTTTCAGCGCACACGAGGAGTGGCCCGGCATTAAACCTACGGTGTTGCGGGGTTTTCAGCAGCAGCTTAGCGAAGATTTTCAGCGCACCGTGGAGCGTTTTTTGGCATTGCAAACCCTGGGCACAGGCAGCGCGCGTCAGGATGCACGCCTGCTAAAAAGTGTGGTGCTGGAACAACCGATGCCGAGCATTGAGGTACTTGAGGGGGGCTTGGACATTTTGCGCCAGACCGACTTGCGCGAGGCGATGGAGTCGTTGACGTTGCCGATGCTGCGTATTTACGGGGCGCTGGATGGGCTGGTACCGCGTAAAGTGGCGAGCCTGCTTGATGAACGCTGGCCTGATAGTGATTCCGTGGTGATGGCGCAGGCGGCGCATGCACCGTTTATTTCCCACCCGGATGCCTTCACCGAAACGGTTTGCGCGTTTGCTGGCGTCTAACGCTTTGTTGAGTAAAGGCACAAAAAAATGTGTCACCAACGTTAATTTACATATTCTCCTCATTTTCTCCACGATGTTGCGTGTGGTGACAGGGTAAAGTAGTGCGTTATTTAAGATACCTATAAATAATCAACAATATGCGCCACGTATAAAATAGTCTGAAGGAGCGTTGTTTCGATGGCGAATTTTTTTATTGATCGCCCGATTTTTGCCTGGGTACTGGCTATCCTGCTGAGTCTGGGGGGCATGATGGCGATTGCCTCGTTGGTGGTTGAGCAATACCCCGATTTGGCACTGCCCAATGTGCGTATCACCGCTTCCTATCCGGGCGCTTCTGCGCAGACTATGGAAAACACCGTGACGCAGATTATCGAGCAGAGCATGACCGGGCTCGATCATCTGATGTACATGTCATCGCAAAGCAGCTCCGGTCAGACACGCATTACCTTAAGCTTTGATGCGGGCACCGATCCGGATAACGTCCGCCAGCAGGTGCAGAACCAGTTGCAATCGGCGATGCGAAAATTGCCGCAGGATGTGTAACAACAAGGGGTTACCGTCAATAAGACGGGAGACACCAATATCCTGATGATCGCGTTCGTCTCGACAGACGGCAGCATGGAGAAACAGGATATCTCCGACTACGTTGCCAGTAACGTACAGGAACCGCTCAGCCGCATCAACGGGGTGGGCAGCGTCGATATTTTCGGTTCGCAGTATGCCATGCGCATCTGGCTCGATCCGTCCAAACTCAAATCCTTTTCCCTGACGGCCAGCGATGTGGTGAGCGCCATTCAATCGCAAAACAGTCAGGTGTCGGTCGGTCAGGTCGGCGGTACGCCATCTGTAGACTATCAGTCACTAAATGCCACCGTAAACGCGCGCTCGCTGTTGCAAACGCCCGAGCAATTCCGCGCCATTACCCTGCGTGTTAATCAGGATGGCTCTGCGGTGACGCTGGGCGACGTGGCGAAGATTGAACTGGGGGCAGAAAACTACGACTCGCTGAGCCGCTTCAACGGTCAGCCTGCCTCCGGGCTTGGTATCAAACTGGCGTCCGGGGCCAATGAAATCGAAACCGATAAGCTGGTGCGCGCGCGCTTGGCTGAGCTGGCCCCGTTTTTCCCGCACGGGCTGGAAGCGAAAATCGCGTTCGAAACTTCCCCCTTTGTAAAAGCCTCGATTGAGGATGTGGTCAAAACGCTGTTGGAAGCGGTACTGCTGGTGTTTTTGGTGATGTACCTGTTCTTGCAAAATTTCCGCGCTACGCTCATCCCCACTATCGCGGTCCCCGTGGTGCTGCTGGGGACGTTTGCCGTGCTCTATGCCTTTGGCTTTAGCCTCAATACGTTGACCATGTTCGCGATGGTGCTTGCCATCGGGATGTTGGTGGATGATGCCATCGTGGTGGTGGAAAACGTTGAGCGCGTAATGAGCGAGGAAGGGCTGAGCCCCAGAGCTGCGACGCGCAAATCGATGCAACAGGTGCAAAGTGCATTGGTGGGTATTGCGCTGGTGCTTTCTGCGGTGTTTGTTCCAATGGCGTTTTTTGGCGGCACGACCGGCGCTATTTACCGCCAGTTCTCCATCACCATCGTCTCCGCGATGGTACTGTCGGTGTTGGTGGCGTTGATTTTAACCCCCGCACTGTGCGCCACGCTGTTGAAACCGTTGGCGAAAGGCGAACACCATGGCAAACGCGGCTTCTTCGGTTGGTTTAACCGTCAGTTTAATCAGCTCTCTGAACGTTACGAGCACGGTGTTGGCAAGATAGTGGTCAAAGGTGGCCGCTGGTTTGTGCTCTACCTCGCGATTATTGGCGTGATGGCGTTCCTGTTTCGCACCTTGCCGACCTCGTTTTTGCCGCAGGAAGATCGCGGCGTCTTTATGACGCAGATCCAGCTACCGCCCGGCTCGACATAGCAGCAAACGCTGAAAGTGGTCGAGAAGGTGGAAGCCTATTACATGACGCAAGAAAAAGAGAACGTGGTGTCGGTATTTACCACCGTTGGTAACGGCCCCGGCGGTAACGGCCAGAACGTGGCACAGCTGTTTGTGCGTCTGAAAGATTGGGATGAACGTCCCGGCGTGCAAAACAGCGCAGGTGCCATCGTTGAACGGGCAACGCGTGCCTTTCGCCGTATCAATGAGGCGCGGGTTTTCGCCAGCACGCCACCGGCGATTTCCGGTTTGGGTAACGCATCCGGGTTTGATATGGAATTGCAGGATCGCGCAGGGCTGGGGCACGACGCTTTGATGGCGGCGCGTGACACGCTGCTGGCGCAGGCGGCTGGGGATGCGCGTTTGACCCGGGTTCGCCACAACGGTCTGGATGACAGCCCGCAAATGCAAATCACCATCGATCAGCGCAAGGCGGAATCGTTGGGGGTTTCCATCAGCAACACCAACAGTACGCTGAAGATTGGCTGGGGCTCCACTTACGTGAACGATTTTATCGATCGTGGACGGGTGAAAAAGGTGTATGTGCAGGCAGCCGCGCCTTATCGCATGCTGCCAGACGATCTCAACAAATGGTATGTGAGTAATGACAGCGGGGGCATGGTGCCATTCTCCGCCTTTGCGCAAACCTCGTGGATGACCGGCTCGCCGCGACTGGAACGCTATAACGGTTTCTCCGCGTTGGAGATCCTTGGCGAATCAGCGCCGGGCGTCAGCACCGGTACAGCCATGGATGTGATGGAACAACTGGTGGCTAAATTGCCAGAAGGGTTTGGGCTGGAGTGGACCGGCATGTCGCTGCAAGAGCGCATGACCGGAGCACAGGCTCCGGCGCTCTATGCCATCTCTCTGCTGGTGGTATTTTTGTGTCTGGCGGCGCTGTATGAAAGCTGGTCCGTGCCGTTCTCCGTGATGCTGGTGGTGCCGTTGGGCGTGCTGGGCGCATTGATCGCAACCTGGGCACGCGGGCTGGAAAACGATGTTTATTTTCAGGTTGGCCTGCTGACAGTGATCGGGCTTTCAGCCAAAAACGCCATATTGATTGTTAGAGTTTGCTAACGATATGAACCACAAAGGCGTGGATATCGTCAAAGCCACGCTGGAAGCTTCCCGCCAACGCTTGCGTCCCATCCTGATGACGTCACTGGCCTTTGTTTTTGGTGTGTTGCCGATGGCAACCAGCACCGGTGCGGGCACCGCCAGCCAGCACGCGGTGGGCACCGGCGTGATTGGCGGCATGGTGGCTGCCACCGTGCTGGCGATATTCTTTGTTCCCCTGTTTTTCGTCGTAGTACGACGCCGCTTCCCATTGAGAGAGAAAACGGAGTAGTGCTTATTGGTCTCTCTTTCCTTATCCCCGTGGGAGTCACGGGGATTTTTTTCCTGCCTGCCTCGTGACGAATAAACCTCTCTATCCCTGTTAACATTCATCAAACTGTAAACAAAGGTAACTAGGTTATGTCCTGATTATATTATCGCTCAAGGACATGACCATGAACGCTCGTTGGCTACTGCCGTTGTTGTTTGCTTCCACCCTGCCGGGGTTCGCGCAGGCTCAAGCGATTTACCCTATCGACCGCGCCACCATGCTGGCTGGCGGTAAGTTTGACTTTAAAGTTGAGTTTGATGCTGTACTGAAACCCGCAGATGTCCGCATTCTGATCAACGGCAAGGATTACCAGCAGGTACTGGGTAAATCCGCTACCTTTGTTGAGCGTGAAGACGGGCAGGATGTCTCTGCCGTGTGGATCCGCGATGTGTTCCTGCCGCAGGCAGGCAAGTATGAAGTAGAGGCGCAGGCTAACGGCAAAACGTCGAAAGTGACCTGGGATGTCTATCCCAGCGCGGAAAAACGTAAAGCGAAGAACGTCATTCTGTTTATCGGTGATGGCCTCTCTGTGGCGCACCGCACCGGCGCGCGCATCCTTTCCAAAGGCGTGACCGAAGGGAAAGCCGATGGTCGTCTGGCGATTGACGATCTGCAATACATGGCGTTTGCCGGCACCTCCAGTACTGACTCTATCGCGGCAGATAGCGCCAATACCATGAGCGCCTACATGACGGGGCACAAATCTGGCGTGAATGCGTTGGGTGTCTATGTGAGCCGCAGCAAGAATTCGCTGGAGCATCCGAAACAGGAAACGCTGGGCGAACTGATCACCCGTTCTTCCAAGATGTCGGTTGGCGTGGTCAATGACGCCGAACTGGAAGATGCCACGCCAGCGGCGGTAGTGTCTCACACCCGCCGTCGCGCCGATAAAGCGGAAATCGTTGAGATGTTCTACAACGTGAAGCCGACAGTCATGCTGGGCGGCGGTTTTGCCTACTTCCTGCCGAAGAGCACCGCTGGCTCTAAACGTAAGGATGACACCAACTACGTTGAGAAATTCCAGCAAGCGGGCTATACGCTGGTCACTGACGCAGACGGATTGAAGAAAAATGCTGAGCAGGCCACCAAACTGCTGGGGCTGTTCCATACCGGCAATATGGACGGTGTACTGGATCGCCGTTTCCTGAAAAATGACGTGACCAAGAAATTTCCTAATCAGCCGGATCTGACCGACATGACGCAGGCGGCGCTGGATGTGCTGTCGAAAAACAAAGACGGCTTCTTCCTGATGGTGGAATCGGCGCTGATCGACAAAGCCTCTCACCCGTTGGATTGGGAACGCGCTTTTACCAACACCATCATGCTGGATCAGTCAGTGGCCATTGCCAAAAAGTTTGCTGAGAAGAACCCGGATACGCTGATCATTGTCATCGGTGACCATACGCACGGCCTGTCGATTATCGGTACGGTTGATGATAAACCCGGTACCGAGATGCGTGAAAAAGTGGGAGTGTATGAAGATGCGGGCTTCCCGAACTACAAAGATGCCAACAAAGATGGCTACCCGGATGACATCAACGTCTCTAAACGTTTAGCGGTATTCTTCAACAATGACCCGGATTACTATGAAACCTTCCGTCCGAAACTGGATAATCAGTTCGTTCCTGCCATCAAGAACGAAAAAGACCAGTATGTGGCGAACAAGGCCTATGAAACCGTCATTCCGCACCTACTTTAAGAATAAATTCGACGGTATCGCTCGCCGAGAACATCAACGATGGTCTTGTGAACAGAATTGAGGTTGGATACTTGTGGTGGTCTGTCACCAATACTG